>RFHW01000034.1 GCA_003695745.1 Methanobacteriota archaeon
CTTGTTCCCATAGAAGCTGAAGCAGGCGACATCCCCAAGACTCCCTGCCATCCGGCCCTTGTACTCCGCCCCATGGGCCTCGGCAGCATCCTCCACCACATAGATACCATGCTCCTCCGCTATCTCCCTGATGGCGTCCATATCAGCTGGATGCCCGTATGTGTGAACGGCCACAATGGCCTTTGTCCTCCCAGTTATCTTCCTCTCGATCTCTCCTGGGTCTATGTTCCACGTCGCCCTTTCAGCGTCCACAGGCACCGGGGTGGCGCCGGTGTAGAGCACAGCGAAGGCCGCTGCTGCCATGGAAAAGGAAGGCAGAATCACTTCATCGCCCCCGCCTATTTCGAGCGCCTTCAAAGCCACATGGAGCGCTGCGGTGCCGCTTGAAAGGGCAACACCGTGTTTTACCCCGCAATATGAGCTGAACCTCTCTTCAAATTCCTTCACATACCTCCCTTTGGAGGATATCCAGTTGCCTCTGACACATTCCCTCACATAACTCTCTTCATTCCCGCTTAAAAGAGGCTCAGCAATGGGTATCCTAAAGGAACTCTTTCTCTTCATCTGCTCCCCTGTAAGGCCCCTGTTTTATCTCTATCATCTTTGTATCCTCAAGGAACTTGACACCGTGCCCCCCATCGCTTAGCAACACACAGTCACCGGGTCCCAGAACAATGGTCCTGAGCAATTTACCCTCATCATAGAGGTCCACCTGAACTCTTCCATAGACCACATAGAAAAATTCCTCTGGACGGAGCCCCTCCACAGACGTAAAAGGCCTGTGGTAATGGGGTTTCACCTCCTCCCCACCCTTTCTGATGTGCAATCCAAGCTGCAGAGAGCCCTCCGGCTCTGAGAAGAATCTCACACCGTCCCTGTCATAATGACCGCGGATAACTGTAGAGATGGATCTGCCATCTTTTTCTATTCTCTCAACAGCCATCGTCTTTTCTCCAGATCCTCTCTGAAGGGGCTATCTTCACTTCCCATATCCACCGCTCGTTGTTCTCCCTGAACCAGTCTATGGTCCTCTCAATACCCTCGGCTATGGATGTTTTTGGCCTGTAGCCGCAAAGCTCCCTTGCTTTTGAGTAATCACACTGCAGCCTTTCCACATCGAGCGGCCGCAGCCTTTCCTTGGCAATCTCGATATTCACCCTGTCGTAGCCCATGAGCTCTCCGATTATATGGCTTAGCTCCTCCACAGAGTAGTCAATGCCAGACCCGAGATTCACCACCTCTCCAACGGCACGATCGCATTTCATCAGCTCAATAGCCCCTCTCACAGCATCCTCCACATAGGTGAAGTCTCTCCGGGCCTTTATGTTCCCAAGCTGCAGGTCAGGCCCCTTTGAAAGCTGGGATATGAGCTCAGGTATAATATATGGATAGGTCTCCCGCGGGCCATAGCAGTTGAACTGCCTTAGAATAATCACAGGGACCTCCTGCTCGTGGTACATGGTGAAGCAGAGCCGATCGGCGGCCAGCTTGCTCACAGCATATGTGGAAAGGGGAAGGGTGGGATGCTCTTCGTCCATGGGGACGTGTTTAGCGGAACCATATACCTCTGAGGAGGAGTAGTGAAGGATCCTCTCCACACCGGCCTCCTTGCATGCCAGAAGAAGGTTGAGCGTTCCATTCGCGTTAACCTCGAAGAACTGTGCAGGCCTGTCATAGCAGTATGGAATGTAAGGCTCAGCAGCAAGATTGAAGACACAGTCCACCTCTTTTCGCTCCAGCAGAGATGTTAAAGAAGAATCCCTGATATCGCCCTCCACGACCTCCAGCGATCCATCGAGCCCCGCCAGATGCGAGGGATCCCCTGCAGAGAAATTATCCAGAACCGTGACCTCAGCATCTTCTCTCAGGAGCTCCCTTACAAGGGAGGAGCCTATGAAACCGGCCCCACCGGTTACCAGAACGGATTTTGATGAAAGATTCATTTTTCCGAGGACAGCCTCAACTTCAGAACTGCCATGCCATAGCTCCAGCCCCGCTTCAACAGGTCTGCCAGGCCAAGGGCCGTCTTGCTTTTGCCCTTCTCCCGCGGCACACACATGTAGGGGACTTCCGCTATCTTAAAACCCTTTCTAAAGGCATGAAATAAAAGATTTATGCAGTATTCCCCATAATCCCCCTCTATCTCAACCTCAGAAAAGACCTTTCTTTTTGCAGCAACGAACCCGGTGGTATAGTCCCTGACGCCTGCCCGGAGAAGAGCGGCAGCAAAGAGATTCAGGAGCCTGCTCGAAAGGGCTCTTGAAAAGGGCCTCCTATCCCCCCCTCCCTCAACGTATCTTGAGCCAACGGCAATGTCCACCCTTTCCAGCTCCCTTATAAGCGCAGGTATCTTCTCAGGAGGCATGGAGCCATCGCAATCCATCCAGACCAGCACATCACCCACGGCCACGGAAACCCCCTCGGCTATTGCCGATGCCAGACCGCGTCTTCCCACCCTGCGTATCAGCTTAAGATTGCCCAGCTCCCCTGCCAATTTCTCCACAACCTGCCACGTGCCATCGGGAGAGTCATCGTCCACCACTATAATCTCCCAGGGGGCCGCCGCTTCAACCTCCCTCACAAGCTTTTCAATATTCTCCCTCTCATTATAAGTTGGCAGGATTACCGAGACCTTCATCAGCCAAAAAATATCAGACAAGATTAAAAACCATTCTGTCCATCTGAGGGCTTTTGAGCAGGTCTTAAAGCCCGCACAGCTATTGATGGCTTCACCTCATCTTCCGCATCGATGATAAAATGGCCTCTGAGAATGACAGCCATTAAACTTAAAAACTTCGAAACCGCTTTTTGAAGTCAGAGCGGATCGAGATGACCGAGAGTTATGTGGACAGAATTAAACATTTAAAATCCATTTTGCAGCCATCTAAGAACGGTTATGCTTTTGCCCTTGGACTGACTTTGCTCCTTTCTCTTGGGCTGCGCCTATATGGCATTAAATGGGGGCTCCCGAATGAACATCACATATTGTCTTATCATCCAGATGAAGCTGTGTTCCTCTGGATAGCCTCTCAGATGGATATTTATAACCTTGACTTTAATCCCCACTGGTTTATTTACCCAACCTTTTATTATTATGTCGTGCTCGTGCCTCTTTTGCTCATTGCGCACCTTGGGGTTATATCGTTTGAGCCAGATCTAATCTTTTACGGGCTGCACCCGGAGGAAGTTGGAAAAGCGCTTCTCATTGGTAGATCAATTACAGCGGTCTTTGGAACCTTGACAGGTTATATTACCTATCTAATCGGGAAAGAAGCATACGACGAAAACACCGGGATTCTGAGCGCTTTATTTCTGGCTATCGCCCCGCTTCACGTAATCCATTCCCACTTCCTGACAACCGATGTGCCTGTCACCTTCTGGATCATGACCTCGGTGTTGTTTTGTTTCAAGATACTGGATTCCGGGGATATGAGGTGGTACATCTTTGCCGGCGCCACCGGCGGTCTTGCCATCGCGACAAAGTACAACGCAGGACTTATCGTCCTGCCCATCTTAACCGCCCATATCTTAAACCGTTGGAAAACACAGGGGACTTTACCAAACATTTTTGAAAAAAAGATACTCTTCGCCGTCATTCTTTTGATCTCAGCATTTTTATTAACCAACCTCTATGCGATTTTAGACTTCCCGGAGTTCAAAAGAGACGTAATCTGGACAGCCCGGAGTCTAAATGTAGGTGGAGAAGTCACGGAGTGGCTTGACACTGGAAGTGGCTGGGCGTTCCACATAAAAAGCTCCCTCTACTATGGTTTGGGGGCGCCCTTGCTCTTACTTGGCATCTTTGGCGCAGCAGTCTCCCTGTATAGGAAGACGCCGCGAACTCTCCTTCTTCTTTCGTTTTTTTTCCCCTATTATGTCTTGGTGGGTAGCTGGAAGGTCAGATATGCGAGACATATACTCCCCCTCATACCTTTTCTCACTGTTTTCGCAGCCTATGGTCTTCTTTCACTGTGGCATAAAACAAGAAAAACAGGGCTTTTACTACTTCTAATCGCCCTCGGATATACCGGTGCATTAACACTTTCATATATCCAGACCATGGCATCGCCGGATCCAAGGGATCAGGCGCGCATTTGGATTGATGACAATATCCCTGAGAACTCTACCATCGGGGCCCCCTATTCCACTCAATTTTTCACTCCGCCAATAGACACAGGAAGATATAATCTTATATTTACCCGGAGTATATCAGAGCTAACGGAGAAGGATGTGGAATACTACATCATAGATGACCTTGACTACCGGGTCTATATGCGGTCCAGAAAAGCCAGAGAACTCTATCCATCAGAGGCGGAGTTCATTGATTATTTGTTCAACGGCACCGATTACAAGGTTGTGAAAACCTTCCAAAATAAGCAGAGTTTTCTGTTTATCAACCTAACAGACACATATCTCCCCCATAACATGAAATATGCCAATCCAAAGATAGTGATATTTGAAAGGACGGATCGAGATGAGATATAATATCTTCTTGACCCTCTTCACCTCATCCCCCTCATCATCTTTGCCAGCGGTCCTTTGAACCTGCCTTTTTTGAATCCCTTGAGCGCCTTTTTCATGGTGCGGTGGTAGTTCAGCAGCTCCTTTACCTCCTCGCGGCTTGTGCCTGAGCCTCTTGCTATCCTGTTTATGCGGTGTGCGTTCAGTATCTTTGGGTCCGCTCTTTCTTTCCTGCTCATGGAGTCGATGATGTAGAGGAAGCGGTCCATCTTCTCCTCTGTCATCTCTGTTGCGCCCTCTGGCATGGACATCATGGAGAAGCCAGGTATCATCTTCAGGATGTTTCCAAGGGGCCCCATGTTCCTGATGGCCTTTATCTGGTCGCGCAGGGCGTCAAGGGTTAGATCGCCTTTGAGAATGTCTCTGACCTTTTCCTCGTCCACATGCTCCTGCGCCCGTTCCATGAGCCCCCGGAGGTCTCCGAGGCCGAGGATGCGGGAGACGAACCTCTCCGGGTCGAATATCTCAAGGTCGTCTATGCCCTCGCCGAGCCCCACGAACCTGATCTTTGTGCCGGTTTCTGCGACGGCGCTCAGGGCGCCTCCTCCCTTTGCAGAGCCATCGAGCTTCGTGAGCACGACGCCGGTGAGCCCTATGGCCTTGTGAAAGGCCGCCGCCTGTTTCCCTGCGCTCTGGCCCAGGTTCGAGTCGATGACGAGGAGCTTTTCATCTGGCCTGAATCGCTGTGCCAGCTCTTTCATCTCTCTGAAGAGCTCCTCTTCAGACTTGTGCCTCCCGGCGGTGTCCAGTATCACCGCATCGGCATGGGCTGCCTTCTCAAGCCCGGATTCAACGATCTTTACAGGGTCCTTGCCCTCTGGCTCTCCATAGACCTTGACATTGGCCTTCTCCGCAAGCTGGAGGAGCTGGTCATAGGCGGCGGGGCGATATGTGTCAGCGGCGATGATAAAAGGCCTGAGGCCTTTTTTTGAGAAGAACTTTGCAAGCTTCACAGAGGTTGTGGTCTTCCCGGAGCCCTGTATGCCGATGAGCATGACCCGTGTCTTCGTGGGCAGATGATAGTCCTGCTTCTCCCCGAGCAGGGAGATGAGCTCTTCATAGACCACCTTTATGACATGCTCTTTCTTTGTGAGGCCGGCGATGGCCTTCTGCTGGAGGGCCCGCTCCTCAATCCTCTTTGAAAGGTCCATCACAAGCCTCACATTCACATCAGAGACGAGGAGGGAGCGCTGGATATCCCTCACCACCTCTTTCACGAGCTTTTCATCGATAAAAGGGGCCCTGGTTATCTTTTTGATGACGCCTGTAAGCGAGTCTGAGAGCTTGTCCAGAACCATTATACCTGACCTTGAAAGGAGAGATACTTAAATGTTGGCTAAAAAAAGGTAGACGAGAGAGGGGTAAAGAAAAAGAGGTGGGAGGTTAAAAAGGGGTTTTTACAGGTTGATCGTGTCCATGGCCTTGGACCACTTGTTGCCTTCCATCTTCATGACCCAGACCTTTTTGACCTTCGGGTTCTTCTTGGCGGCGGCGATCACATCGTCCCTGGAAGGCATGCTATCACTTTTACCAAGCGTCACAAACCTCTTAGCCTCTACGTTCTTCGTCTCTCCCCTTATCTTCACATTCCTCCCCAGATACTCCAATCCTTTTATATAATAGGTCATTTCCTTTTCCCTCCTGGTATGTTTTTTTATTTGCAGTTGGAGGTTTAACCCCTTCTTATTCATATACTTTTCGGAACCATTTATATACTGTGTGAGGGGTATGGGCAGACAAAATCTATAAAAGCCATGTCCGGAAGTTGATCTATGATGATGAAAAAGCTCAAAACAGGGGAAAGGACGGACATCGATTTTGCAGGGAAGAATTATGTTTTTGAGAAGGTGAATCCCTATTTCCTCAAGGTCACCTCAGAGGAGGGGGAGCGCCTTGTGAGCATCGAGGGGACCGTGGAGATCAGGATAGACCTGGCTTTTTATGAGCGGCCCTATTTCCTGAAGTGGTCCACGCCTGTGCAGGCGAGCCCGAAGACCACCCTCAAGTTCATGGTAAAGCTTCCGCTGCAGAAAAAGCTCGTTGTGGAGGCCGGGAAAAAGGACATCGTCATTGCCGCGCATCACGAGAGGCATAAGATGGCATGGCACGGACAGGTCTATGAAGGTCAGCTATGCTACTTCATCGAGCCCGAGATCTATTTCAAGCCTCTGGCAGGGGATTTTGCCAACATGCCTGTGAGGGTGGTGAACCCCCATACAGAGTCCCGGCAGATAACGAAGTTCGTTGTCAACCCCGATTATCTCATGCTCTATGAGGCCGAAAACGGGTTTTTCACAAACAAGGTCTATATAAACATCGTAGGTGAGGACCGGTTCAGCGCATCCTACGGGAGGGAGACCACCAAGTCGGCGAAAAAGCCAAAAAGGATCATAAAGGAGAGGATTAGGGCGCCAAAAAAGGTACTGACAAGCTTCTCCCCGCTGAAGCTTGCAAAGGAGTTCGGGGTGCTGGAGTGATGCCATGGTCAGCGTAATGGGCTTTACCCTTGATCTGGCGGTCTTCGAGAAGGTGGTTAAGGCAGCGGCCATCATAATCATAGGGTACATCTTGTCCAAGGTTTCTGGCTCCTTCACTGGAAGGGTGGTTGGCAGGGAGGTCAACCCCCATATAGGGAAGATATCGAAGAAGATCGTCTCCTACACGGTCATGGCTATCGCCGTGGTGACGGCGCTGGACCTTTTCATAGAGGTGAGCACCCTACTTGCAGCGGCAGGCATCGCCGGCATCGCGATCAGCATGGCGGCGCAGAGGTCTGTCTCGAACATCATCTCAGGGTTGTTCCTCCTTGCGGACCAGCCCTTTGAGATAGGGGACGCCGTGGACATAGGCGGCGATGCCGGGGAGGTCCTTGACATCAGCCTCTTCTCCACACGCCTCCGGACCTTTGACAACAAATACCTCCGGATCCCCAATGAGACGGTGGCCTCTGCCAGGATCATAAACCTGTCCTACTATGACCTGCGGAGGCTTGAGATACCTCTTGGCATCGCATACAAGGAGGATGTGGGCCGGGCCTTGAAGATAATATCAGGTGTGCTCTCAGAGAACAGGTTTGTCCTTGCAGAGCCTGAGCCGCAGGTGATGGTCACGGGCTTTGGTGAGTCCAGCATAGACCTGCAGATACGGGCATGGGTGCAGAGGTCAGAGCTCTTTACCGCGAGAACAGAGCTCATAAAGGAGATCAAGGCCGCCCTCGACGCCGAAGGCATCGAGATACCCTTCCCGCACAGGACCGTTTATTTCGGCGCCGGCGAGGTGGAGAGGCTCAAGGAGGGCAGATAAGGCCCGCTTCATCGCCGTGGGCTGCAGGCGTCCATGAAGGAAGAGGGATTTCCGCAGGAATACGGCCGCGCCCGGCACTTCCGGGTTGCCATCTTCGGCTCGGCCCGCATCAGCGAGGGCCATCAGATATACAGGGATGTCTATGAGCTCTCCCGGAGGATCGCTGCCGAGGGTATGGATGTTGTCACCGGTGGCGGGCCGGGGCTCATGAAGGCCGCCAACGCAGGCCATCAGGCTGGAAGGAGGAACAGCAGGGTCCATTCTATCGGCCTCAATATCAGGCTCCCCCACGAGCAGAAGGCCAACATGCACCTTGACATCAAGAAGGAGTTCGAGCGCTTCACAGACCGCCTGAACACCTTTATGGAGCTCTCCCACGCCGTGGTGGTGGCGCCTGGCGGGATAGGCACCGCTCTGGAGCTCTTCTACACATGGCAGCTTGTGCAGGTGAAGGGGATCGACACCATCCCGGTGGTGCTCTTTGGACCCATGTGGGCGGACCTCATCTCATGGGTGCGGAAATGGCCTCTGGGCCATGGTCTGATGGATGAAGGGGACCTCAACTCCATCTTCATGGCCGGGACCGTTGACGATGTGATGGCCCTCCTCAAGCAGTTCCAGGCAGCCTATCTGGAAGGCGAACCTTCCATGGCCAGGGAAAGGGAGGATTTACAAGGAGGATGAGAGGAAGGGCGAAGTTATGGAAAGGACGGAGCTGGTCTCCATCCAGGAGCGGCTGAAGAGAAGGCTTGTCCTGGAGGATCTACCTTGTGAGCCGGAGACTGTGGGCGGGGCGGATCTTTCCTATAGAGGGGATCTCGCATACTCCACCGTCACGGTTCTGAGATACAGCGACATGGAGCTCGTTGAAGAGAGGACGGTGAAGTCCAGGGTCTCCTTCCCATATGTCCCGGGTTTCCTGAGCTTCAGGGAGGCCGGCCCTGTGATCAGAACATTTAAAACACTGAAAAAGAGGCCCGATGTTCTGCTAATAGACGGGCAGGGCATCGCCCATCCACGGGGCATCGGCCTCGCCTCCCATGTGGGCGTCCTCCTTGACCGGCCCACGATCGGTGTGGCGAAAAGCCCTCTTGTAGGGGAGTACCTTGCGCCGGGGAGGCTTGGGGCCGCAAGCCCCATAGAATACGGCGGGCAGGTCGTTGGATACGCCTATATTAGCAAAAAAGGCACCCGCCCTCTCATCATATCGCCGGGGCACCGTGTATCCCTGGAATCAAGCCTCGCCGTGGTGAAGGGATGCATAAGGGGCCACAAGCTCCCTGAGCCTCTGAGGCTGGCCCATCTCCTATCCAAGGAGGCTGCGAAGGGACAGGTATCTGAGCGCCTCATATCCCATCTGGGCCACGAATAGATAGCGAATCAGCCTCCCGGCCAGCGTTGCAAGGTAGAATTTCCTGATGCTCATCCTCCCCCCGCCTGCGGCGATGGCCATGGCATCGTAGGGCAGTGGTGTGAGCGCGAATATGAAGACCGCCGGGGCGCCGTATCTCTCAAGCCACTGATGGGCCTCCTCCACCCTGTCCCTGTGTTTCTCCATGAGGCCTGTGCCTGAGATGAGCCCGTAGCCCACATAGTATCCGATGAGCCCGCCGAGGGATGCTCCGAAGCCTGCGAACAAGGCGGTGGGGAGGGGCGGCGCGCCGAGGGCGATGACCGTGACCACGACAAGCTCCACAGGGATGGGTATGGGTGAGGAGCCTATTATCATGACTATGAACAGGCCCAGGAGCCCGTAGCTTTCAAAGACCCTTGCAGCCCAGTCCACAGCGCCCTCTAACATGTCATCTGCTCTCCAGGGCCTTTTTTATCATCTCAGGATCGATCTTGCCGGCGGTCTTCACCTCGCCTGAGAGGATGTTCTCCACCCTTATCTCTGCCGGCGCAAATATCCCAGGGTCTATCTTATAGAAGTCGTATCCGGCGCGCCTGAATGTCTCAAGGAATGGAGCGCCGTAGTCAGAGGAGCTTCCTGAGGGGATGGCTTCCACATCCACATCGCCCTTTACCCTGAGGCTGACCTGCGAGCCATATATGATCATGTCGTTTTCCACCCCCATCATATGGATGTCGTCACCTGTCACAGGCGCTATTGGGGCGGTGCCTGCGCCGTGGACCACCTCCGCCTCCATGCCAAGGCGCTCCATCTTGAAGAGCGCTGTCTCCACCATCCTTGCCGAGACCTGTGTGGAGCCTGTCTCAGAGGCTGTTCGGGCTGCAAGGAGCGTGAGGTTCTCAGGTCTGACGCCGCATCTCTCTGCCACGTGCCGGGCCACCTTTTCATCTGGCAGGGCCGCAGATTCAAGCGCCAGCACCGCCACATCAGAGTCCTCAGTGTATCCTCCCTTCCCCTTCTCTGCAAGGACCCTTGCCGGGCCTGAGCCGAGGGCGAAGAAACGGTCTGTCTTCACCTTCCATGCCGCCTTCTGCGAGGCCATGCATGCCAGATAGGGCTCGCCTGTGTCCACCTTAACAACGGGGAGCCTGAGGCCGCCATAGCTCTCACTGGACACTGTGACCTTTGCAAGGCCCCCCATGGAGACGAGAGAGAAGAGCCTCCCGGCCTCTGTGCACCCCGGCGCCTTCACACCGCAGTCCAGGACCGTCGCCCTGTTTTCAAGCTCCAGCACCTCTATCCTGAGCTCCTCTGCCCGGTCTTTCATCTCCTCAACGATCTCTGCGGCATTGGCATTGAGGCCCATCACGTTAAAAATCCTGAGGTTGGTTTAAATAGCTTTGGCTGGGAAAAGTTTATTACCTTTAAAGGACCAGGTAATAGAAAAACGGAGGTGCCATTTGGATGTTGTTTCTGATCAGGACCGAGATCGAGCATATGCCCAACATGGACCGGGACACCTTCATGTCCATGGTCAAGGACCAGTGGAACTATGTTCTGGACCTCAAGAAAAAGGGCAAGATCCTAGAGGCCTACAGGCTTTCCGGGAGGAAGGGCGGTATAGCGATAGCCAAGGTTGAATCCCACGGCGAGCTTAACCGGATCATGTCGAACATGCCCCTCTTCCCGTGGTTCGCCACCGAGGCCATCCCCATCATACCCCTTGAGAAGAGCCTATAGCCTCAGGGCTAGGGCCAGCAGAAGGAGGATGACGGCGCCCATAGCTGACAGGAGCAGCCAGCTGGCGGGCTCCTCTGCAGGCGGTTTTTCTTCCGCCAGCGCAGGCGGCCCCCCTTCATAGGTCTCGTTGTGAGGTTGCAGCGGCGTCGAGGTCGGGGAAGGTGGTGGAGCGGTGACCGCCGGCGGCTCTGTGGAAGGCGCGGTGGGCGGAGGGGTGGATGGGGGTGCGCTTCGGGCCGGCGGCACAGGGGTCCCGGTTTCCTGCAGCGCCTTTACTGAGAGGAATATCTTCCCGTATCCAAGGGGCGGAAGGGTGCTGTTGTATGTGAAGAGGATTGACCTCTCTCCAACGGCCACCGGCTCCACAGGCCTGTTGTAGTTGTCCACGGCATGGATCGACGCAGGGTCTATGGGGTAGCTGAGGTTTATGCCGATGCCCTCAACAAAGGTGACGTTGCGGTCGTTGTGGTTCACCAGAGCCAGGATGTAATAGCCGGCCTCTGGCGATGTGGTGATGAGGGATATGTTGCCTGCAAGCTCTGTCCTTTCAATGGGGGCGGCTGAGGCTGCTGCAGCGGCCAAAAGCAGAATGGCAAGCAGGGCTGCTGGGCCGGGCCGCATAGGTCATTTCTTCCTCAGCGGGCTCGGGCCAAGCTTCCTCACCTGCTCTGTGAACTCCTTGACGGTCTTTGAAAAGAGCTCGCCCTCTGACGCCGAGATCCATCTGAGCATGAGCCTCTCCTTCTCAAGCCCCAGCTCAGGCAGGAGGTCGCTTACTAGCTTCACCCTTTTTTCAGCGCCATAGTTCCCTGACACATAGTGGCAGTCGCCCGGGTGGCAGCCTGCCACAAGCACGCCGTCAGCGCCCTCGGCAAAGGCCTTGAGTATGAAGACAGGGCTCATCCTGCCTGTGCACATGATCCTGATGGTCCTTGTGCTCGGCGGATACTGCATCCGGGATGTGCCTGCAAGGTCGGCGCCGGCATAGGCGCACCAGTTGCAGAGGAATGCTATGATCTTTGGTTCGAATGCCATGGGTCATCAATCCTCTGCAAGGGCGGCGTGTATCTGGGCCAGTATCTGCTCATCCTTGAAGTGGCGGAGCTTCATGGCGCCTGTGGGGCATCCGCCGGCGCAGAGCCCGCAGCCGATGCACATGGCCTCGTTTACCACCGCCTTCCGATCCTCCATTGATATGGCTGAGGCCGGGCATATCCTCTCACATATCCTGCATCCTATGCAGAGCTCCTTTTCAGAGTATGCGATGACAGGGTCTATCTCCACCTCACCCTTCGCCATGAGTATGGACGCCCTTGCCGCCGCTCCAGATGCCTGGGCGACGGTGTCAGGTATGTCCTTTGGACCCTGCGCTGTGCCGGCAAGGTAGACGCCCTCCACAAGGGTGTCCACGGGGCGAAGCTTGGGATGCGCCTCCAGAAAGAATCCGTCAGCGCCTCTTGAGACGCCCAGCATCTTCCCGATGGTCTCAGTGTCCTGGCCCGGCTCCATGCCCACTGAGAGCACCACCAGGTCCACCTCCACCTCTATCTTTCTCCCAAGCATTGTGTCCTCCACATTGAGTATGAGCCGGGCCGTGCTGGGGTCCTCGTATATCACGCTTGGCCTGCCCTTGAAGAACTTGATCCCATACTCCTCCTGAGCGATCTTGTAGAACTCCTCGTAGCCCTTTCCGAAGGCGCGGATGTCTATGTAGAAGATGTATATCTCTGTCTCAGGGTGCTTCTCCTTGTAGAGGCGGGCGTTCTTTATGGCGTACATGCAGCATACCCTTGAGCACCACAGGTTGGTGTTCTCGTCCCTCGACCCCACGCACTGGATGAAGGCGATGCTGCGCGGCTCCTTTCCGTCTGAAGGGCGGAGCAGCTTTCCCCCGGTCGGGCCTGATGCGTTGATGAGACGCTCGAACTCGAGGCCGTTGATGACGTTCTCATATTTGCCGTAGCCGTATTCAGGCTTTCTCGTTGCATCGAATATCTGGTAGCCCGTGGCTATTATGATGGTCCCCACCTCAAGGGTCACCTCCTGGGGCTGCTGGTTGAAGTCTATTGCCTCGATGGTGCACACGTTCTTGCAGGCGCCGCAGCCGATGCAGGTGTCCTCATCCAGCGTGTAGATGAGGGGCACCGCCTGCGGGAAGGGCACGTATATGGCCTTTCTGCTGCCCAGACCCTGGTCGAACTCATTTGGCACCTCCACTGGGCATGCCTCGGCGCAGTCCATGCAGCCTGTGCACAGGTCCTCTATGACGTATCGCGGCTTCTTTGTGACGGTGACGGTGAAATTCCCCACATAGCCTGTGATGTTCTTCACCTCGGCGTATGTGATGAGCTCGATGTTCTCATGCCTGCTTGCATCCACCATCTTTGGGGTGAGGATGCAGGCCGCGCAGTCCATGGTGGGGAAGGTCTTGTCGAGCTGGGCCATCTTGCCGCCGATGGTGGGCTGCTTCTCCACGAGATAGACCTTGTAGCCCATGTCAGCCAGGTCGAGGGCTGCCTGTATCCCTGCTATGCCGCCGCCTATGACGAGCGTTGATTTCCTGACCGGCACCTTGATCTTCTCCTGTGGCTCCAGAAGCCTGGCGCGGGCCACGCTCATGCGCACAAGGTCCTTTGCCTTCTCTGTCGCCGCCTCTTTCTCCTGTATGTGGACCCAGCTGCAGTGCTCCCTGATGTTTGCCATGTCCACGTAATAGGGGTTTATGCCCGCTGCCTGGGCGGCCCTGCGGAAGGTGGGCTCGTGCATCCTGGGCGAGCATGCGGCCACCACTATGCGATTGAGCTTGTGCTCCTTTATGGCATCGATGATCTCCTTCTGCCCGGGCTCGGAGCACATGTACTTTGAATCGGTTGCATAGACCACGTCGCTGGCCTTCTCCCCTGCGTATCTTGCAACCTCCTTTACATCCACCACCCCTGCGATGTTGGTGCCGCAGTGGCATACGAAGACGCCGATCCTCGGTCTCTCCTGCGCCTTTGTCTCTGGGGATTTCTTTCTGGCCTGGGCCTTTCTTTTCTCCCCGGCGGCCTCTTTCTTTCTGCCTTTCCCCTTTGATGCTCTGGCTTTTGTGACCATCAAAAATCTCCTATCAAGGATTGGCCAACTCTTATATAATGTTTATGTTTTAGAATGGGGGATAAAGGGGAGTTGAGGTATGTGGGTGTTAATGGATGGGAACTTCAGAAAGAGTTCTCCCCCCTTTATCCGTAAAGGTCGTGTTTTTTTAACGACTGCAAATTGGAATGTGCCGCCTCCTTTTTTGTGGGGTGAATGGGCCTATGGGGTTAGTGTATGGAACAGCTTGGGTCATGGGACCACCGCCCCCATAGGCAATATCATGATTAAACATTATGATTTATAAAGCTTTCGGAAAAAAACCATCTCTGCGGCCAGGCTAGAAGTTGTACTTGTGGATGCAGTCCTCCCCGAAGATACGGTCATAATCAGATGCCATCTCCGGGGTCAGCCATGGCCTCACCCTCCCCAGGGCAGCCTCAAAATCCTGCCTCGACACCACAGGGCTGTCACTGCTGTTTCGCTCAACGGCCAGGAGCTTCGCCTTCCTGCACAGCGCCTCAAGGTCCCACCCCACAAAATACTCCGTCTCCCCGGCAAGCCAATCCAGGTCCACATCCCCGCCGATCTTAACATCCCTGAGATAATACTTCAGGATCTCGGCGCGATCCTCCCGCCCGGGCCGCGGCACATAGATCTTGCGCCCCAGCATGGAGGTCCGCGTGAAGGCCTGATCAAGCACATCGATACGATAGCACGAGGCAAGGACCACCACATCAGGGACCGGCGCAACCCTGGCCACCTCCTCATGAACAGCCAGATGCACAGCGTCAGAGCCGAACTTGTCCGGCCTCCCGGTGGTGCTCCCGTCGCTCCAGCTGTAATCGGCGTCCTTCCTCGGCGCAAGCCAGTCGATGTCCATGAGATGCACCACACAGGGACGGTTCTCCATGGCGAACCGGAAGCCGTCCCTTATCACATCAGGGTGGTCGGTGCATTCCCTGCCCCTGATGATGAGATAGCTCACACCGGCAGCCCCTGCCGCCGCCTCGATCATATGCCCCTTGCCTGTCCCCAGAGGGCCCCAGACGATGACGCCGGAGGGCGGGGCGA
>RFHW01000197.1 GCA_003695745.1 Methanobacteriota archaeon
AACTTAAAAGATAAAGCAATTTTAAAAAATCGTCCAACAATTTACATACATCCGAAAGAAGGTAAACCGATCAAAATAATTGAACAAGTTCGCAAACCTTGATTATTATTTTCTTCCAGCTCAAGCGCCTTTATGAGGGCTGTGTACTCTGCCTGGTTGTTCGTTGCCCTGCCGATGTAGCTTTTGAACTCGCAGAGCACGGTGCCCTCTGGCTTTGAGATGACGATGCCGATTCCCGCGTCGCCCGGGTTGCCCCGCGCCCCGCCGTCTGAATAGACAAAAAGCTCATCTGCCACGGCTTACATCTCCTGCAGCGTGAGGGCGTCCTTGAAGTCAATGAGGCCCTTGTAGAGCGCAGTGCCTATCACCACGCCTCCTGCCCCCGCCCTCTTCACAGCCTCTATGTCGCCGAGGCTGGAGACGCCACCTGATGCGATCACTGCCATCCTCGTTGAACGGACCATCTCCTCTATCACCTTGAGGTCAATGCCTTTCACCAGCCCCTCCACATCCACGTTCGTGAAGAGCACCTCTGAAGCCAGAGCCTCGTAGTCCTTCACAATATCCGTCGCCTTCAATCCCGTGTCCTTCACCCAGCCCTCTGTAACCACCTTCCCGCTTCTTGAGTCCAGCGCCACCATCAGCCTCTCCCTCCCATATTTGTCCTTAAGCCTCTCAAGGAGCTCCGGCGACTTCAGCGCAGCTGTGCCAAGGATTATCTTCTCAACGCCCAGGTCAAGGAGCCTGCTCGCATCCTCAAAGCCCCTTATCCCGCCTCCAAACTGCACCGGTATCCCGAGCTCAGAGACGATCCCTTTCAACACTGCCTCGTTCCTCCTGACGCCTTCCAGGGCTCCGTCAAGGTCAACCACATGCAGCCTCCGGGCGCCCTGCGCCTCCCAGTTTTTCGCCACCTCCACAGGGTTTTCAAGCTCCACGGTCCTCCTTTTTGGATCGCCCTGCACAAGCCTCACACACCTCCCCTCTTTAAGGTCCACGGCAGGGATCACAAGGAATGACATTAGGAAAAGATGGACCTAGCAGCTTTTAAAGATTGAGGTGCCTAGGGGGGTTTCAGCGGAGCCCTACGTAGTCGAGGATGTCTTCTTCCACCTCTGATATGACGGCCTTTGTCCTCCTGTGGACCTCGTCAATAACGGTGCTCAGCTCCTCCTCGCCCTCCCAGTTGTTTTCCAGGACTGCGTATCCCACGATCTCCTCCAGCTTTTTAAGGGCCCAGGTGGCCAGAAAGAGGTCGTCAAGATATCCCACAGGCCCATAGACCTCCTCTGGAAGGGCGTCGAAGGGAGCCACGAAATAGGCGATCGCCGCGTTTATGATGGGCTTGCCAGATGCCGGGACAAGAGGGTCTTCAAGCAGGTTGGTGAAGAGCTTGAATATCTCTGGGGTGAGCTTAACAACCTCTTTGAAATCCCCTTTGTAGTCACGGACGCTCTCCACCAGCATCTCGTAAAATCCTTTGAACAACGGGCTTGGCGTGCTCTCTGCATCCATCTCAACACCATGTACGCCTTTGTCCACGGAGGTATATAAATATAGTGGAGGACAGAATGGAGCCTTGTTAAACCGCAAATTTTAATACCTGCCCCATAGGAATGGTTCAGAACATGGACATCGTGATAAAGGATGCCACCATCGTCACCGCCGATGCCAAAGGCCGGGTTTTGAAGGATCATTCAATCGCTGTGGAGGACGGGCGGATCGTGGAGATCGGGGAGCGGGTGAAGGGCGAGGCCGATCATGTGATCGACGGCCGCGGGCGGCTTGTGATGCCCGGGTTTGTGAACGCCCACACCCATCTCTCCATGACCCTGCTTCGCGGCGTGGCCGATGACCTGCCGCTCATGACATGGCTCAATGACCATATCTGGCCCATCGAGGCAAACCTCAATGAAGACCACATCAGGGCCGGGGCTGACCTTGGCATCGCCGAGATGATCCGGAGCGGGACTACATGTTTCAACGACATGTACTGGCACATGGAGACGGTAGCAGAGTCGGTGAAGAAAAGCGGGATACGGGCCGCGCTCTCCACGCCGCTTCTCGATGTGATGGGGCCGGACCAGCGTGGGAAGCTGCTGCGCGAGGGTGAGGCGCTGATAAAGAGATTGAGAGGGCATGAGAGGATAACCCCCTTCCTTGGGCCTCATGCGCCCTACACCTGCTCTGAGGAGCTTTTGCTCGCGGTAAAAGACCTTCATGACAAGTACGGGGTTGGCGTGCACATCCATGTGTCCGAGACCAAAGAGGAGGTGGAGAACCTGAAAAAAGACAAAGGCATGCGGCCCTTCGAATATCTCGAGGGGATCGGCTTCCTCCACCCGGGTGTTGTGGCCGCCCACTCTGTCTGGGTGAGCGAAGTGGAGATGGGGATTATGAAGGAGCGCGGCGTCAAGGTGGCCCACAACCCGGTCAGCAACATGAAGATAGCGGCCGGCGTTGCGCCCGTGCCTGAGTACCTGAGGCGCGGTATCGCCGTTGGGCTTGGGACCGATGGCGCCGCCTCCAATAACTCCCTTGACATGTTTGAGGACCTGAAGATCGCCGCCCTCCTGCATAAGAGCGCCACAGGCAACCCTGAAGCAGTTCCAGCAGAAGCTGCTCTTGAGATGGCAACGATAGGCGGCGCCCGCGCCCTCGGGCTTGACGGCGAGATCGGCTCCATCGAGGTGGGCAAGAAGGCAGACATCATAATGGTGGACCGCAAGAAACCCCATCTCACACCCCTCACCAACCCGGTGTCGCACCTGGTGTATGCGGCGCGGGGAGGCGATGTGAGCCACACCATCGTGGACGGACGGATCCTCATGGAAGAGGGGAGGCTCGCCACACTGGACGAGGAGAAGGTCATGGCCGAGGCGGTGAGGCAGACAGAGGACCTGCTGGCAAAATCAGGGACCAGCGACAGGCTGTTTTGATTGAGAAGGGATAGTTTAGAGGGCCGGAGCGTCTTTATCTGGCTTCACAGCCTGTAGGTCCTTTCTTTTTCAACCACCACCGCTTCCTTTGCCACCTCCTTGAACATCTCCGGGTGCTCGGTGTGCACAGGGAAAACCGATCTGGCCTTTGCCTTCCTGAGCGCCTGGAATATCTCCTCCTTGGAGCAGTGGCCTGAGGCATGGGCCTGATAGCGCGGGAGGTTGAAGAAGCTGAGCCAGTTGTTCTTTATCTCGTCCTCGATGTCATCCTCCTCGAAGGGCTCTGAGAGGGAGTTGATGAAGATGCTGCCCTCCTTTGGCCGGATGTCTATGAGCTCAGTGAGCTGGGTGAAGTCAAGGTGGAGGATGATCTCCTCCTGATGCTCCCTGATGTACTCCGAGGTCACGCAGGCGCCTGCATGCTCATCGAGCAGCGCCCTCTCCCAGGCATCCCTGCGAAGCATGTCCCTGCTGTAGATGAGCATGTGCTCATCACCAGTGGGGTCTGGCACATCAATGCCCGGGTCGCTCACAAGCGCCTTGAGGAGATGCGCTGTCTTCGCCGAGACAACGAACCTCCTGTTGTTCCGTTTTGCAAGCTCATGATAGGTCTTCATCCGGTCTATGTCCCTGCCATAGAATGTTGTGATCACAAGGCCCTTTGCCTGTTTTATTAGCCTGTCAGCCCTTTTGAACACACCTTCCTCTGAGAGGTTCTCCCTCTTCTCCACCGGCGCCACCCTCGTGCCCTCGCATATCAACGCCTCAAGCGTCTCCTTCTCCAAGCGCTCGATGAAGTCCCGGCTCATCCAGGCATGGGGTCCGTGGAGCCGGAAATCGCCGGTGTATGCTATCGAGCCCTCTGACGTGTGAATGATGAAGCCATAGGCCGAGGGGGTGGAGTGGTCCACGTGCACTGGCTCGATCTCAAGGCTGCCGACCTTGAGCCTGTCACCGGTCTTGAAGGTGTGAAAGGGATGCTCGCCAAAGCTGTTACGCATCGTCGTGGTCCAGGACTCAAGCATCCTCAGGGCGGTCTCACCAAGATACACAGGTATCTCTTCGTCGAGGAAGCTGAGGTGGGCCACGTGGTCATAGTGGATGTGGGAGATGAAGACAGCGTCAAACTCAGGCTGGGAATAGGGGAAGTCCGTTGGCTCAAGGACCTTCTCAGAATACAGCCCCGGGATCTCAGGCATGAGCTTTAGGGCGAAGTAATCCCTGAGGCCGAAGCGCTCACGAGGAGCCAGATAACCGGTGAAGAAATCCTCGCCGAATGTGAAGGGCTGGCCAAAATCAAGGAACACCCGTGTATCCCCATCTTCAAGGAGGATCTTGTTGCCGCCGATCTCGCCAACACCGCCGTAGAAGGTTAAGGAGGTCATGATACGTTTCTTACTTCTTCTAAAGCTATTGCTTTAAGCTCCTTGTCATGTATAGATTTAGCTATTTCTAGAGCTTCTTTACATCTTCCACAATGAGAAAGCCACTCAGAGACGGATGTTAATAATAAATCCCTATAGCCTATGTTTTTAATCCCTTTAATTGATTTTATAATGTCTTCAATCGGCCCATCACATGGAATTTTTTCTATAATATCATCAATCCAAACGCACTTCTCATCTTCTGACATCACGGAAACTGTTTTTAGGGCTTTTTTAAACTGCCCGGTTTTAACAAGCCAATTAACAATCTCCTCCAACTTACCATCTCTAATTTTTTTTGACGATATCTTTTCAGCAGTTTTTAAAGCATCGTCTAACCTACCCACCTTTACTAATGGAAGTACGATAACCTCAAGCAAATTCTCCTTTATCTGTTTATTCTTAGTTGATTCCACGATTTTTTTAGCTTCGTTAAATTGACCGGACTCGACTAAAAATGAAACTAATGAGTCTAATATCTCTTCTCTATCCCACTCATCTTTAATACTCTCCACGGCTTTAAGTGCCCGTTCAAGGTATCCCGCTTTGGTAAGGTTTAGAGCAATGCCATGAATAGCT
>RFHW01000035.1 GCA_003695745.1 Methanobacteriota archaeon
ATTTATAAACCGTCTAATACAAGATAATGAATATAAAAAGCAGGTTTAAAATTAATATCAATCGAATCAAATTTTAAAATTGCCGTATCGAGACCTTTTATGTCATCAAAATATTCATTAATAGCGTACTTTTCCATAACCGCTCTAGAAGAAAAAGGGAGACTTTCATTTGTCATTGCTTGAATAGTTCCGCTTTTAAAATCCACTCCAGCTTCAATTGCAATCTTTTTTAATTTTCTTCCATCGATTAGTTCGATTGTTATCTCACTTGATTGACGATTCACTTTTTTTGCGTATTCAATAGCAGCATTAGAAAAAAAGCCTGATGTTACGATAAACCCTTTTTTCCGTCCTCCACCTCCTAAAGTTAAAACTGCTGAATGAAGCTTTTGTACAACTGGGCGTCCTACACTACTTTTGTGATGTTTACATTCTACAATAACTGGGACATGCTCACCGCTTTTGACTTCAACCATTGTTATGTCCCTCCCCCCATCACCGGAATATGGTCCAACCTTTACTTTTTTATATCCGATTTTCCTAAAAATATCGGCTACTAATTCCTGAAATTCGTAGCCATTCAGATTTTCAAGGAACAATTCACCCATTTTTATTACTACTCCTTTTTTCTAACTCATCACTCCGTTAACAGCGCCATAGGTGGCAAGGGTCACAACAACACCTGCAATGAGCACCCCTGCAGTGATGGCCGGGAAGGCGTATCGTTTTTTTATGCCGAAGACATAGGCCGCTGCCACACCGGTCCATGCGCCTGTCACCGGGAGCGGGATGGCCACGAAGGTCACAAGCCCGAGGGCGCCGTATCTGTCCATGCGCTCCGAGTGCTTCCTCCTCGTCCTGTCGAAGAGCCATTGGAAGAACCTGTCAAAGACGCCTATGAAGCGGAGCCGCCTTTCAACGGGGCCGAGGAGATAGAGCAGGGCCACCACTGGAACAAGGTTCCCGGCCACGGCGATGGCAAAGGCCTCCGCCGGGTTGATGCTGTATTGCCCTATCGCAAGGGGTATGGCCCCTCTCAGCTCTGTAAAAGGGAGCATGGCCGCGATAAAGACGATCATTCTAGGCGGGAGGTCGAACATAATGTTTTAAATAAGACGGACCCCCTTATATCCCTTTATGTTCCCGAAGATGAATCCCCGTCAGATGAAGAAGATGATGCGCCAGATGGGCATGGAGCTAAAGGAGCTCCCGGTAAAAGAGGTGGTCATCAGGCTTGAGGACGGTGAGATAACCATCAGGGACCCTGCGGTGAATGTCATAGAGGTGCAGGGTCAGAAGACCTATCAGATCAGCGGCGGTGTGGAGAGCACAGGCGGCGGTGGGTTGCCGGAAGAGGACATAGAGGTTGTGGCTGCCCAGGCAGGTGTTTCAAAGGAGAAGGCGAAAGAGGCGCTTGAAAAGGCGGACGGGGATCTTGCGGCAGCGATCCTGTCTCTAACACAGTAAGGTGGGCATGTTAAAGAAGACGGCCATAAGCGAGAGGCTTAAGAAGCTGAAGATAGAGGGCGCCACCGGGAAGGGCCCTGCGCAGTCTGAGCCTGAGAGGCTGGAGGAGCTCAAGAAACGGGTGGCTGTGGAGGCGGAGCTGCTTGAGCCTGCCGGTAAACCCGCGGCAAAACCAGGGACCGCCGCGGAAATGTCTGGGAAACCCACTGTGAAACCGGAGATCCCTGTGGAGCCGGTGAAGAAAGAGGCGAAGCCGCCCGCTGAGGGGGTTGTCGCTGAAAAGGCAAAACCGCCTGAGAAGCCTGCTCCACCGCCGGTGGTGAAGCGAAAGAAGATCGTGAGCGTCTCAGGTCTCCGCGCGCCTGCTGACCTGAAGAGGACTGTGAGGGTTGAAAAGCCGATGGAGCCGTCCAAACCACCGGCTGCGGAGGCCTCCAAAGCCGTTGAGCAGCCCCAGCCCGAGCCTGTGAGAGAGCCGCTCTCTGAGCTGAAAAAGAGACGGGAGGGATCAGAGGCTCCAAAGACAGCAGAAGAAGCAGAGGCCCAGAAGCCAGAGCCGCCCTTTACGCCTGCGACGCCGCCCACAACACCGGAAGCCAAATCAGAGCCGATCCTGCAGGTGAAGCGCGCAGAGGAGATAGAGGACAAAAAACCGGAGGACCTCATCGAGACGCTTTCCACAGAGAAGAGAGAGCTCGGCTTCATAAGCGACCTTGCCATCCCGGCCCAGAAGCTCTCCAAGGTCTTCAGGATAGAGACAAGCTACACCGAGGACACCCTCACACAGATACTCACTGCATGGCGGGACCCTGACAAGGTCATAAAATGGACGGTGAAACACGACAAACACGGCAAGGAGTTCTACGCCCTCAGAGGCGAGGGCCTCATGAAGATGAAGGACAACCCGCCCATCTATGGTATGGAGTTTGACGACGGCGCCATAATCGCCACGCATATGGGCGAATATACCTTCACCATGGGCTGCTATAACTTCGATGTGAAGAGCCTTGTAAAGGTGTTCGCCTTCGGGATTGAGAACGCAAAGAGGTTCAACCTCTAAAAGCTCAGCTTCTTTATGTTCGAGACCAGGTAGTTGAGGCTTTCTGAGATGCCGAGGGGGAGCCTTGCAAGGTCAGTTGTCGTGATGATGCCCTGGAGCTCCCCATCCTCCATGATGACGAGCTTCTTTATCCTGTGCTTCTTCATGAGCTCGCAGGCCTCGAATATGGTGGCGCTGCGGTCAAGGGAGATGACCGGATGGGACATCGCCTCTCTCACGGTCTTTCTCTTCCCATCGCCATCCGCATAGGACCTTACAAAATCGTGCTCTGTGAGTATCCCCACCACCCTGTTCTTCTCTGTCACGATCACGCTTCCAATCCTCTTTTTGACCATAAGCCTGGCAGCCTCATTCAAGGTGGCCTTCACATCTATGGTGGCGATCCGCTTTGTCATGAGCTCAGACAGGGTCGGAAAGATGTCGGAGGAAACCGCCTCCACAGGTATCTCACTGCACCGGGCCTCAAGCTCCTTTAAAAGGCCGGAGAGGTTCTCAGGCACAAAGATCCCGGTGGCGCCTGCCCTTTTAGCCTTTTCACAGATCCTCTCTGCCACAGCGGCATCTCCATCTGCTTCCACGACCTCCACGCTGACGGCCACATCCAGCTCCACGCCCTTCTCCAGGAATCTCTTTTTAGCGGTTTCAAGCTCCTTCCCAGCCCCTGCAGCCACGATGAAGATGAGGACCTCCACATCCCAGTTCTTTGATGCCGAGTTGAGCGTCTTCCCTGCTGAGTAGTTGGAAAGCTCGCTGCCGTCTGTGACGATGGAGATCAACATCCAAAAACACCGGAATGGAACTGTGGGCTCCAAGATATAAATTTTTCTGCCTACCTTCTTCTTGAATACCAAAAGACGAGAAATCCGAAGGCAGAGCCTGAGAAGAGTATGCCGAGATAAAGGGACGCCCTTGATATCCACAGAAGCACCGGGGAAGCCGCGACCCCTCTCTCTTCCAGCGGCGATGGGGCCGGCGCCCTCTCTCCCGCAACCATTGATTTCTCGACGGAGCTGGAGCCCGCGGCGTCAGAGGAGGGTGCTGCCGGAGCAGCGTACATGGCCGCCTCCTCCACCGCAACCCTGCCCGTGGCCGGAGCCGTTCCTGCCATGGAGCTGAAGAGCGGGGTCTGGAAGAGGAAGGAGAGGGCGATGAGAAGGACGCCAACGGTGCCGAGAAGAGAGGAGGTCTTTTTCAGCCGCCCATAATCTGTCTCTCTCACCGGAGCTGTTATGGAGCTCAGGAGATCCAGCATCATGGACCGGCTCTCACCTGCATCTGTTGAGGGCAAAACCAGAAAACCCTTTTTCCTTGGCACAAAGAGCTTGATGCCGTTCATATGGGCCTCATGGAGGTGGTTGAACTGCTCCTTTGTGAGATGAGCGCCGCCGCTGCGATAAAGGTTCCAGAACCTTCTCCAGCCCTCCTCGCTCTTCAGCACAGGGTTTATCTCAACAAGCCCGCTCTCCAGCATCCTCCCAAGGTGGTAGAGGACGGTGGTCCTTCCAACGCCCAGGCGCTTGGATATCTCTGCTGCGGAAACGCCCACATCTGGGTCGCTGCGATAGACGGCCTCAAGGACCCTGACGCCTGTCTCAGTGGACAGGACCTTGCCTAGGCCATGGCTTTTTTCGCCGAGAGGCAGCACATGGAAGTGCTCCTCCAGCCTGGAGAGCATGTCATCCGCTTCCATTATACCCTTTCTCTGAAGCTGTGCCATATAAGGGTTTGGCCCTGTCAAAAAACACTGACATCTATCTGAGGTACACCCTGTTTATCTCATGGAGGTCTGCAAGGTCGTTCATCTTCACCATATCCTCTGAGACCGTGTACAGGGTGTCGTCCATGTAAAGGGAGCGCTTCACAGCAAGGTCAGAGCCGTAGTAGTATCTGCCGCGGAGCGGCTCATCCCCGTCCATGTGGCTCACCCTTCCCTTCAGTTTGAAACCCTCCTCGGCGTCAACGGTGAACACATAGGCGCCCTGCCAGACAGGCCTTCCATAGGCGCTTCCCCTGAGGTCGCGGGGATACCTCTCATGGTCCAGCTCGGCAAGGAGCACCGGTATGACAAGGAGATTCTTCTCCCTGCTGAAGAGGAAGGCCTTGTGGTCCCGGAGGGCATAGGAGTCTGTGCCGCGGTCGCCGATGACGGCCTTCGACACCTCCCTCGGATGCTCCACGTCTGAGACATCAAAGAGGGCGAGCTTCAAACCCTGATACCAGGCAAAATCCCCCTCCTCAGCCTCCACCGTGTCCTTCCCGATCCCGATGATGTGGGTCTCGTCATAGGGATGGAGATAGTCAGAGTAGCCCGGTATCTTGAGCTTGCCAAGGACCTTGGGACTCTTTGGGTCTGTGAGGTCGATGACAAAGAGTGGGTCCACCTTCTTGAATGTCACCAGATAGGCCCGACCCCCCATGAACCTTGCAGAATATATCCTTTCGCCGGGGGCAAGGTCCTCCAGCGAGCCCACGATCTCAAGGTCCATATCAAGTATGTAGATGTTGTTTGAGGAGGTGGCGCCGCCATATCCTGTCACATGGCCCGATGTGGTGGCGATCCTGAAATAACCCTCGTATTCATCCATGGAGAACTGGTTCAGGACCCTGCCCGGCACCTCGCCGCTCGCTTCATAGAGGATATCGCCATCGGCGATGGCTATGCGATGGACAACGGTCCGCTCGCCGCTCTCATAGGGGGGCACTGGCCTGCCCGGTTCTATGACCACACCCATAACCCGCTCAAGGGGCCTGGGCTCTGGAAGCCACCGCTGATAGGTTATGTATATGTTCTTCTGGGAGACAAAGAGGTTCTCTGTGGACCCGAGGAGATAGGTCTTTCCCTTCACAGAGGGATCGTCGCCCCTGATGTCTATGGAGATGATGTTGGTGTATGCATAGGAGTAGTCGGGCACATCGAAGTAGTAGACATCAAGAGCCTCTCTACTGGAAACCCCCTTGGCGGCTGTTGAGATCCGGGGCATGACAACCTCCCCATCATAATAGATGTTGTAGTCTGTTGCGATCACATAGAGGTAGTCGTCGATCATCCGCGAGTCAAAATAGGCGCCATCCACAGATATCTCTTTCACAAGCTCTGGCCGGCTCCTGTTCGAGACATCGTAGACATAGACCGTTGCAGACTCCACAGAGGGCCCCGGGTAGGGCAAACTCTCCACACCAGCCTCCTCTTCCAGCGGCGGATATGCCACATAGCTGTAGCTGTTCCCAAGGACGATGAGCCGGTCTCCGTTGATGTAGAGCTCCTGCGCCTGGCCCTTGAAGTCGATCGTTGAAAGGAGCCCTGCGTCCTCAGGCGGGTAGGCGTCGATGATGTGGACCCTGTTCCTGGACAGGACATAGAGGTACCTTCCATCACTCTTCACAATATCTGCCTCATCGACACCCGCCACCTGGATATTGGTGGTGGAGAAGCTGTCGGCGCCTCCTTCAGATGAGGGAGCTATGGTTGAAGACGCCACTGTATCTGCCCCTGCCGCCGCCACTGACTTCATAACGCTTGGAGCGGCCATCGGCATCGCCATCTCCTCCATTACACCCCCCATATAACCTCTTTGGCCAGCGTTTTTCTCAAGAAAGGCCTTTATCTCCTCTGGTGAGCTGAATCTTTTAAGCCTGTCCTGGGCAGGGGCGGCCAGATCACCCCTGGTGTGGTTCCCCTCAAGGATGGGGGCATATGAGTTCCCTAATACAGCGCCCGCCAGGGCGAGCATCAAAACCACATAGAGGATCTTCCCGGTCATTTTCACATCACCAGAAATAACCGCGGATCACAGGATATTTAAAGGACAGGATTATTTGTCAAAAAACCTTGACACAGAAAAACTCTGGGAGCTATGGAGCAGGGCTAACGCTCAATCCGCACACTGGTCATAACATCCCCTTTCCTGAGGGACCTGACCACTTCCATGCCCTCCGTGACCCTGCCGAAGACGGCGTAGCTCCCATCGAGATGATGTGCCGGGGCGAGGGTTATGTAGAACTGGCTGGAGGCGCTGTTCGGGTCCTGAGAGCGCGCCATACCCACCGCGCCCTCCACATGGGTGAGCTCAGGCGTCACCTCAAGGGGGATGGTCTTGCCAGAGCCGCCCGTCCCATCGCCGCGCGGATCCCCGCCCTGTATGACAAAGCCGGGCACATAGCGGTGGAAGGTGAGGCCGTCGTAGAAACCGGACTCTGCTAGCCCGATGAAATTGGCCACCGTTATAGGCGCCTCCTTCTCATAGAGCTCGAACCGGAACTCGCCCTTGTTGGTCTGGACCACAGCAATCGGATTGCTGCTCATAACACCTGTGCCTCCTTCGATTTCCCCGGATGTTTCAGGTGCTGCCCCGGCATGCTCCGGCTCCCGGGATGCGCCCATGCACCCAGCAAGGACCATCATCAAAGCCAGCAACAGGATTGCCCATTTCATATCTTCCGCTAATGAAGAGACTCTCCATTTATAAAACCTTTGGGGCGGCCCCGTTGCCCTATGGGTCCGGCCCGGTGTTCATGGGCGTGTCATCGCGGTTCGCCCACTCCGCCATGGAATCGTCATA
>RFHW01000036.1 GCA_003695745.1 Methanobacteriota archaeon
ATTCATCGACGTGGGCGGGTTCCTGGGCCTCACCATGGACGCAGCAAAGAGCCTGCTATGCACGACACTTGCCTGCCTGTGACTTAGGGCCTTCTCAGGATCATACCTCTCTTGATGGACACAAGCTGTACAGGATGCATTTTTCGTGTTTCGGCCTTCTTGCCATGCACACGGCCCTGCCGTGGAATATGAGGAGATGGGACAGGTTGCTCCACTCCTCCCGCGGGGTGATCCTCATGAGGTCCTGCTCGATCTTAACAGGGTCGGTGTGGTCTGTGAGGCCGAGGAGCCGGGAGAGCCGTTTCACATGGGTGTCCACGGCGATGCCCTCCAGCTTTCCGTAGGCGTTGGAGAGGACGATGTTCGCGGTCTTGCGGGCCACGCCGGGGAGCCGGATGAGCTCCTCCATGGAATCGGGGACCCTTCCATCGTATTCCTCCACGATCATCTGGGCGGCGGCGATGATGTTCCTTGCCTTGTTCCTGTAAAAGCCTGTGGAGCGTATCACCTGCTCAAAGACACGTGGATCGGCAGTGGCATAGTCCTTTGCGGTCCTGTATTTTTTGAACAGCTCCTCGGTGACCCTGTTGACCCTCTCATCGGTGCACTGGGCTGAGAGGATGGTGGCCACAAGGAGCTGAAGGGGATCGTTGAAGCGGAGGGCTGTCCTGATCTGGGGGTACTCCTTCTTCAAAAGACGGATCACTGCCTTCACGCGCTCCTCAGGCGTCATATGGCTTAAGGGAGGACTATCTCATCCGCTCTTCTGATAGGCTGAGATGGTCGCTTTCGATTGCCACCAGGGCCGAGAATATCTCCTGCACGCGGGGCTCTTCTGCCTCTGAGAGGAACTGGCCGTATCTCCTTATGGCCCGCTCCTCTCTCCGGTGGGATTCGGCGAGATTCTTCTGATAGTCGCCTGTGCAGATGTCTGCCTCCTCGATAGGCGGTTTCGGTATCCCAAGGGCCTTGGATATCACCGAGGCATGCTCTGACTCGATCTTGGAGAGGGTCTTGAAGAGATTCCTGGCCTCGTCCTCGGCGCTCTTTCGCGCTGCGCAGGCATAGAACCGTGTGTTGTCGATCTCAAGCTCGAGGGCTGCCTCAAGGTTCGCCTTCGAGGTCTCTGAAAGCCCCTCGACCTTCCCGATCCTGTTGTCAAAGTCGCTCTGCAGCACCATATAGCGCTCATGGGCGCCGCAGAAGGGGCAGTTCTTAGGCCTCTCCTCGCCCAGATAGGGGTCGCCGCATATCTGGCATCTCCACAGTTTCAATATAGCACCTCCTCTTCTCTCAACATGGGTAAAGCTAACAACATGGGTTTAAAGCTAACAAGATGAAACTATTTAATACTTTCACATGCCCCGCGCCCAAAGAGAGAGCCCTTCGATGCAGGGGGGTGTTCAAAAGGAATTAAAAGAGGTTTTATATACCCAAGGGGACGTCTGTACATTATGGACGGAGGGAATTTGCGCTGGAGGATGTCAGCAGCCTGCTCATTGCTCCTGCTCCTCTTCCTATCTGCTGCGGCCGGCTCCGCATATGGGCAGTGCACCCCGAGATCGGCTGATGAGATGAAGTCCTATTTGATTGACATGCCCAACTATACCAAGGTCCAGACAAAGGTGGGAGAGAGGATCGCCAGCGGAAAGGTCATCGCCACCGACTACCAGACAACCTATGTGAAGCCCTACAGGTCCGTGGATATAGAGTTGCTGGACTATGACGACGAGGCGGTGGCGGCGCAGGACGCAGCCCTCTACCCCACACCCACCGATGGGCAGGGATGGAACGCTACGACCTTCAGGGGGCATCAGGCCTATCTGAGGACCGTTGAGCTGGTTTCGAGCGAGTATCTGGACTACACCGCCGAGCTTAGGGTTGTGGAGGGGTGCACCGTGGTCAGGGGCTTTTGGCATGAGAAGATACGGAAATACGAGACACTGGTGACGCCTGAGGAGGGCAGGGAAAGCCTTGAGACGGTGGTGGGCGCGATCGTTGACGTCATGTTCGGTCCTCCGGCAGCCGCTCCGCCGCCTACGCCCAGCCCCACACCGCCGGCAACCAGCCCGCCGCCTCCAGAGACCAGCCCGCCTCAGCCTGAAACACCCAAAACTCGGATCGTTGTGCTGGCAAACAGCATCGACTACTCGTTGGCAGCTGGTTTCTTCGGCTTCCTGGAGGGCCGGGGCTTTGATGTGGTCCATGTCACAGCCGCTGATTTTGACCAGTATAAGACGGAGCCTTTCATCGTCATCCTCGGAGGGCCCGACGCCCCTGAGGGCGTGGGCGAGGTTGTCCAAGGGATCCTCACAATGGCCGAGGGGGAGAGCATCAGAAAGGCTGGCGCTCGAAGGCTGTATATAAAGACCGATCGGTGGACTTCCGGGCAGAAGGTGGCGGTCATAGCAGGCTCAAACAGACAGGAGACCGCCATGGCAGAGGACGAGAGCAGAGCAGAGATTGCCTCTGAAGCTGCGAGCGCCTGAAAGACAGCCCTCAGGCGCCCCCTCCACTCAAAGCCCCTTTTCTACAAAGAGCTCTGCATTGAGTATGGAGGCGCCTGCCGCGCCGCGGATCGTGTTGTGGCCCAGCACCGAGTATTTTATGTCGAATATGCTGTCCCTGCGGATGCGGCCCACGGTGATTGCCATGCCCCCTCCGGCCATCCGGTCGAAGCGGGGCTGGGGGCGGTCGGGCTCGCCCCTCACTATGATGGGCGGGTCCGGGGCTGTGGGAAGCCCCAGTTTCTGCGGCTCTCCTTTGAACCTTCTGAAGAGATCTTCTACGTCCTCCGGGCTGGCCGGCTCCGCAAGGTCTATGAACACCGATTCCAGGTGCCCGTCTGACGTCTGCACCCTGTTGCATGAGGCCGAGACGGTGAAGTCCGCATTTTTCACCACCCCCTCTTGGAGTTTGCCCAGTATCTTCAGGGGCTCAGACTCCACCTTCTCCTCCTCGCCGCCGATATAGGGGATGACGTTGTCGATTATGGCCATGGAGGGGACGCCGCTGTATCCTGCTCCTGAGAGCGCCTGCATGGACACGACGTGCAGCCTTTTTATCCCGAAGGCGTCATAGAGCGGTTTGAGGGAGAGCGCCAGAACGATGGTGGTGCAGTTAGGGTTTGTGATGATGCAGCCGTCCCAGCCGCGGTTCCTCTTCTGGACCTCGATGAGGCCGAGATGCTCAGGATTCACCTCTGGGATGAGGAGCGGCACATCTGGCTCCTTCCGATAGGCCGATGCGTTTGAGGCTACCACAAAGCCCTCCCTGGCGAAGAGAGGCTCCACATCCCTTGCCACCGAGGAGGGGAGAGCCGAGAAGACGATGTCAGCATCGATCCCGCCCGGATCCATCGCCTTCACAACCGACTCTCTGATCCCCTCCGGCATGGGCTCTGAGAGATACCAGCTCGCAGCATCGCCGTATCTCTTGCCTGCCGAGCGCTCGGAGGCGGCGAGGTCTGTGAGCCTGAAATAGGGATGCCCTTCGAGGAGGCTTATGAAGCGCTGGCCCACCATGCCTGTGGCGCCGAGGACCGCCACCTTAACAGGTTTCATAAAACCCCTCTTACTCCTCCTCTATGTTAAATCCTTTTTCATCGACTGTGAACGTCTTCCACCCCGAGTCCACGGATATGTCCTTGAGGTGATGGGCCCTGATCTGCCTCTCCAGCCTCTCATCCTCATAGAAGCGCATCTGCACAACGCCGTCCATGAGATAGGTCAGCGTGTTCACGATGGAGGGGCTGTGAACACCCTCCTGGATGGCGGCAAGGATGAAGCTCCCCTCCTCCCGAATCCTCGTTACAAGGAGCTGCATGAACTTGATGACCTCCCTGTCATCGTTGTGGAGGAAGAGGGGCGAGAGCGAGTGCAGTATGAGGCGCACCCTGCCGCCGGCGACATTGATTACCTTCTCTATCTTCACTATGATCTCGTTCAGGTTCTCAGGGCTTGTGATGCGGAGGACGTTGCGCTTGGATGCGCCTTCAGCGCGCGGGGCCCTGCCAAGACACCATGAATAGCAGTCCACATAGTAGAGGCCCTCAGAGAGGCTGGAGAGGTCCCTGCCCATGGTCTTGCTCCGGTTCTCCACATCCTCCGGGGACCGCTCGGTTGTGAGAAAGACCACCTTCTCACCCTTCTCCAGAAAATAATGCGCCATGTCCACGCAGAACTCGTGCTTGCCCACACCCGGCGGGCCTATGAGAAGGACGGAATACCTCTCTGGAAAGAGCTCTTTCATCCGGCTGCCCTCCCCTTGTTCTCAAGCACCCATCTGATGGTGTTCAGCATCTCCGTTGTGTTTATGGGCTTCCCGATGTGGGCGTCGGCATAGGCGTAGTCGAAGCTCTTCTCAACGGAGTTCTCGCTCGTCCTGATGGTTAGCATGACAATGGGGATGTCCCGCGTCTCCTCCTTTGACTTGAGGGTCCTTGACACCTCCCAGCCGTCGATATCGGGCATCATGATGTCCAGAAGGATCAGGTCTGGCCGCTCTTTCCCGGCCCGCTCAATGCACTCCTGTCCCGTGTATACGCTGTCCACCTGGTAACCCTCTTTTTCAAGGATCTTTTTCACAAGATACATGATATCGGGCTCGTCGTCCACAAACATTATCCGTGTCATTCGCCGCCCTCTGATTTCGGGAGGTTCTGGAGGAGCCAGCGCACGGTGTTGAGCATCTTCTCCCTGATGATGGGCTTTGCAATGTGGGCGTCGCAGTTGGCGTACATGAAGCTCTTCTCCATATCCTCCTCGCTCGACTTTACAGTGAGCATCGCCACAGGGATGGAGCGGTACTCAGGATCGCTTTTTATCTTCTTAGACACCTCCCACCCGTTCAGGCCCGGCATCATCACATCGAGGAGGATGAGGTCTGGCCGCCGCTCCTTGAGCTTCTCAAGAGCCTGTTTGCCGTTGAGCGCCTCTATCACCTCATGGCCCTCTTTCCTGAGCATCTTGGAGACGAGATATAGTATGTCAGGCTCATCGTCCACGACCATTATCAGCGCCATCTCACTTTCCTCCCAGGGGCAGGGTGACTATGAACTTCTTCTTCCTCTTAATGGGCAGGGTGAAGTAGAAGGTGCTTCCCTTCCCGACCTCGCTCTCAACCCAGATCCTTCCGCCATGGGCCTCGACTATGCTCTTTGTGATGGCAAGGCCAAGGCCTGTGCCACCGTATTTTCTGGAGGCGCTGCCGTCCACCTGATAGAACCTGTCAAAGACCCTTGAGAGCTGGTCCTTCGGTATGCCGATGCCGGTGTCAGAGACAGAGATGGTCACAGAATCGTCACCTTTCTTATATCTGGCCTTAACATCTATCCTCCCGCCTTCTTTATTAAACTTTATGGCGTTTCCAAGGAGGTTTGTGAGCACCTGAAGGAGACGGTCCATGCTGGCATCCACCTTGGGCAGGTTTTTGTCAAGGGATACGTTGATGGACACATTGCTCACATCTGCCATGTGCTGTATGCCTGCCACGGCACGTTTCACAAGCTCCTCTATGGACACCTTCTCTATCTCCTCCTCAGGGATCCCCTTCTCCCCTCTGGAGAAGTAGAGCAGGTCCCCTACAAGGGTGTTGAGGCGGTTCAGGTTGTTCCTGCTCATGTTGATCAGCTTTTCCTGCTCCTCAGAGACGTCTTCGTCGAGCATGAGCTCAAGGGCGCTTTTCACGATCGTGATAGGTGTCCTGAGCTCGTGGGACACATTGGAGAGAAGCTGGTCCTTGAGCCGGTCCACCTCCTTGAGCCGGTCCACCGCCTCACGGAGCACCTTGTTGCTGGCCTCCACATCATCCATCATATTGATCAGGGCCGTTCGCGCCTCCACAAGCTCGTTCACCTTTGCCTGAAGCTCCTTTGTGCGCTCCTCCACCATCTTCTCAAGGGACTTGGAATATTCCTCAAGCTGCTCCTTTGCCACCTTGAGCTCTCCTGTCTGCTCCTCCACCTTCGCCCTCAGCCTCTCTGCCACCCCGGCAAGGACGCCAACGGAGATGATGCTCTTGCGAATCATCAGCATGGCCCCCACAAAGAGCAGCACAGAGGTGAGCTCAAAGACCTTGTAATATGTTATGGAGCCCATGAAATCCTCGAATATGAAGCCGATGTTGTGGGTGAGCATGGCCACGAGGATCACAAGCCATATGGAGTACATCTTCCGGTAGGTCTCCTTCTCGGTGGTCTGCCGCAGATAGATTGCGAGCTGGAAGACCTCGATGGACGAGAAGAGGGCGAAGGCAGGGACAAAGAGATATAATGTGTCGATGAAGCTCATTTCCCGCCTCCGGTGATGGTGATGAGGACATAGAGGTTCACAAGGTTCAGGACAAAGAGGGCAAAGACCATGGACACCTTGAGCCACCCTGCCTGAAGGCCGTAGATGCTGCGGAAGGCCGCCCCCCGTCCGGCCTCAAGCATCTCTGTGGTGAGGAGCGCCAGAAAGAGCAGCATGGCAATGAGGCCCAGTGAAAAGGCGAGCTGGAACATCCGCCAGTGCCCTTTGAGGCCGGAGATGGCAGCATCAGAGAGCACCCGCTCCTTCTTCCCAACCCCGATCGCAAGAAGGACAAGGATCAGGATGGTGGAGGCGATGAGCTCCAGCTTAAAGAAGGCACTCAATAGCGGCGTTTCCAACATAACATCCCATGCCTTTATCGCTTTTCATTCATTAATCTTGCTTCAAGTTCTTTAATCTTTTTCTTGAGCTCCACCATCTTGAGTTCCCTGCCCACCATGAACCTGTTGAACCTCTCCAGCTCGGCGTTCTTCTCCTCCAGCTCCTCAAGGGCAGCGCTCACCTTCTCATAGGCGATCTTCAGCTGGGCCGTGCGCTCCTCAACCTTCCGCTCCAGCTCCCGGGTATACTCCTTCACCTGCTCCTCAAGATGCATCCTCTCCACAACCACCGCCAGATGGGCGGAGAAGAGCTCCAGCGCCGGCAGCTCCAACGGCACATCACCCTTCACAGCAGCGCCAAGGACGCCCAGAGCCCTGCCGTTCGATATGAGAGGCACCCGCAGGACCTTCTTGAAACCCACGATCCTTGCAACACCGGGGGCGAACCTCCTTAGCCTCTTATCATCTGTGAAATCCTCAAAGACCCGCACCATATCATCAAGGACAATAGGCCGGCCGCTGTCCAGAACCTCCTTGAAACAGCTGCCATCAAACAAAGGTATCCGGAAGCCTATGATGGTGAGCCCGGTGAGCCGCTCAACAGCCGCCTTCACCGCAGAATCGATGGCAAGGGCCGCATACCTCAGACAACCGTCATCCTCAAGGAGGAAGACATCACAGGCATCATACCCGAATATGTCAGCCACCCCCTCCACCGCCCTCTGCAGGATCTCATCCAGCGCCACCCCCCTGTTCGCAGACTCGCTGATCTCCTTGAGAAGCAAAAGCTGCGCCGACTCCAGACCATTCCTTCCCGGCACAGATCCATTACCACCCATCCATATAACGTTGTTTTATCTGAAATATAAATCTTGGCTTCACAAACCCGCAGGCCAGACCAAAGACCCGGGCCAAAAATCTCAATGAAGATTTCAGCGACGCTGAAATCGGATTTCTTTTTGGCGCAGCGTAGTCGGTGTCGAGCGATCCACCCTTTTCCGTCATCCTGCGCTTTCGCTTGTATGCCGCAAAAGCGCGGCCGGAAAAATATATGTTGGAGATTTCAGCGTCGCTGAAATCGGGTTTTCTTTTAGCGCAGGTTTTCTTTTCCATAAAAGAAAAAGTGCAATGCCGGGGACGGGATCCGAACCCGCGACTTCCACGTTTCCCAGGTTTTTTGAGTGCTCCTGTTCCTGCTTCCCTTGGACTGGAAGCAAACCCTATGAGCGTGGCACTCTAACCAGGCTGAGTTACCCCGGCAGTGTTTTTTCTAAATCCAATGGCCCTGTATCTATTTTAATTTTTCCCAGCCATGTGGATATGGGCGGATTTTAGAAGTGGAAGACCTCAACCCCGGATTTGGTGCCCACATAGACCTCTGGGCGGTAGCCTGCGAATATGCCGTTGTCCACCACCCCCTTTATCCTGTTTATGTCCTGCTCCAGCTTCTTTGGCTCCTCTATGGTCCCGAAGTCGGCGTCAAGGACGTAGTTGCCGTTGTCTGAGATGAAATAGTCCTTCTTGGACAGTCTGAGGAGGGAGGTTGCGCCCATGGCTTCAAGCCTCTTTATCACAAGCCCTGTTGCATAGGGCAGGACCTCCACTGGAACAGGGATGTTGAGCTCCTTTGAAACCTTTGTCTCGTCAACGACCACGAGGAACCGCTTCGCCGTTGATGCCACGATCTTCTCCCGCACATGGGCTCCGCCCCCGCCCTTTATGAGGTTGAGCCGATGATCCACCTGATCTGCGCCGTCTATTGCGATGTCGATCTCCTGATACTCCTCAAATGTGCCCAGAGGGATGCCGCTCTCACGGGCGATCTTCTCCGTGGCCCTGGAGGTGGGTATCCCGATTATCCCGAGCCCCTCGTCTTTTGTCCTCTCACCCAGATATTTTATGGCGTAGTATGTTGTGGAGCCTGTCCCAAGGCCCACGATCTCGCCGCTGTTCACCTCACGCGCCGCCGCTTCAGCGGCCATCCGTTTAAGCTCTTCCTGCTTCATCGCTCCTATTTTACTATTCTTTATTGAAAAAGATATCTCAAAAGATGGGGGCAAAGGATTTTTATCCTCTTTCCATCAATGATAAGGTTGATGCCGAAGAGATACGACTTTCACATCCATTCGCTGCTCACTGAAGGAGAGCTTCTGCCAAGCGAGATAGCGCAGAGATGCACTGTGCTCGGCTACAGCGGGATCGCCATAACAGACCATGTGGATGCATCCAATGTTGAGCTTGTCCTTGGCTGTCTTGTCCCGGCCTGCAGGGAGCTTGATGAGAACTTCGGCCTCAAGGTGCTTGCAGGGGTTGAGCTCACCCATGTCCCGCCGACATTGATTGGTAAGATGGCTGGCAGGGCAAGGGAGCTGGGTGCAGATGTTGTGGTTGTCCATGGCGAGACCATCGTCGAGCCTGTGCAGAGGGGCACGAACATGGCAGCGCTGAAAACCGCGGGTGTTGATATCCTGGCCCACCCCGGTCTCATAACAGAGGAGGAGGCTGTGATGGCGGCCGAAAGGGGTGTCTTTCTTGAGCTCACCAGCCGTAGAGGGCACTCCCTTGCAAACGGCCATGTGGCGAAGACGGCGAGGGCGGCGGGCGCTGCTCTTCTCCTGAACACCGACTCTCACAGTCCCGGCGACCTCATAACACCTGATGAGGCTGTGAATATCGCCGCGGGCTGCGGGCTCACAGAAGGAGAGGTAAAAGCGGTTCTTGAGAAGAACCCTGAGAGCCTGTTGGAAAGAATCCCGTGAACATGGATAAGCGATTGATCATCCTCTGTGTCTTGTTCTTCCTCTTTGCAGCTCTTCCGCGGTCGCAGGCCAGCATAAGGCTCATCCCAGGCATCGACAACCCACAGGACGCGGATGATGCGGCGGTTCTCATCCCGGAGGCAGGTGTGGGGCTTGCCATGATCCACTACGACCCGGCCGCAGGCTCCGCGAGCTTCGCCGTGGTCAAAGACGGCGCGGTCCAGGATTTCCTCTACAGGGACAACGTCGCGGTCGGGGCTGACCTTGAGCTGATACCTGACTGCATGACCGCCGTTATCGAAACCACCTCGACCGGCATCACCCTGGCAGTCTCCTGCGCCCATCCCTATGTGGTGCTGGTTGCCAACTCCGTGGACTACGATCTTTCAAGGGATTTCGTCACCTATCTGGAGGATATGGGTGTGGAGGTGATCAGGACGTCAGCCATCGATTTTGAAGGCTACAAGGACGCGGACAGTATCATCATCCTCGGCGGGCCTGATGCCCTCGACGGTATCGGGAACATCACCAGGCAGGTGCTTGATGAGGATGAGCAGCGGCTCCTGCGGGAGCCCGGAGGCAGAGGCATGTTCGTCCATGAGAACCCCTGGTATCCAAGGGCATCTGACAAGATGGTGACGGTGCTTGCAGGCTCTGACAGATATGAGACCCGGCGGGCGGTTGCAGAGAACCGGCACAGGTTTGTTGTCTAACTCTTTGCAGTAATCTATTTATTTGTCTAACTGGGACGTGGCTCTTATGAGGATCGCTGTACTGGACAGGGACAGGTGCCAGCCTGCGCGCTGCTCCCTAGAATGTATCAAGTTCTGCCCCGGTGTCCGTATGGGGGATGAGACCATCGTCATCGAGGGGAAGGGCAAGCCACGGATATCTGAGGAGCTCTGCACAGGCTGCGGCATCTGCATCCACAAATGCCCCTTCGAAGCGATCTCAATCGTGAACCTGCCTGACGAGCTTTCAGAGGAGCTGATTCACCAGTACGGCGCAAACGGGTTCCGCTTCTATCGCCTGCCCCATCCGCAGATGGAGTCTGTGGTGGGCCTCATAGGCCAGAACGGCATTGGGAAGACGTCGATCCTGAAGACCCTTTCAGGGGAGCTGATACCCAACCTTGGAGGCGGCGGGGGTAAGGAGGAGGTGATCGAGCGATTCGCAGGCACCCAGTTCCAGGAATACTTCGTCCAGCTCTATGAAGGTGGTTTGAAGACGGTGCACAAGCCCCAGTACGTGGATGGCCTGCCAAAGGTGGTGAAAGGCACGGTGGCAGAGCTCCTTGAAAAAGCGGATGAAACAGGACGGTTTGATGAGGTGGTGGATGAGCTTCAGCTGTCAGCGGCCCTTGAGCAGGGCATCGACGAGATATCCGGCGGCGAGCTTCAGAGGACCGCCATAGCGGCGGCGCTCCTGCGAGATGCAGATGTTTATTTCTTTGACGAGCCCTCGTCCTATCTTGATGTGCGCCAGCGCCTCAACATGGCAAGGGCCATAAGAGGGCTTCTCCAGAAGAAGCGGGTGGTGGTGGTCGAGCACGACCTGGTGGTGCTGGACTATCTTGCAGATTATGTGCACGGCATATATGGAAAGCCGGGCGCCTATGGCATAGTGAGCCAGGCGCGGACGGTGCGAAAGGGCATCAACGCCTATCTCTCAGGTTTTTACAGAGAGGAGAACATCAGGTTCAGGAAAGATGCTATACGGTTTGAGGTGCGGCCGCCTTCGCTGGGCCGGGAAGGCGCCCCTCTCGTGAGGTTTGAGCCCCTGAAAAAGAGCTATAATGGCTTCACCCTCGAGGTTGAAGGCGGGGAGGTCAGAGAGGGGGAGGTTATCGGGATCCTTGGTCCCAATGCCACTGGCAAGACCACCTTTGTGAAGATGCTCGCAGGGGTTGAGGAATCTGACTCTGGCAAAATCGATCTGAAGGTGACGGTGGCATACAAGCCCCAGTATATAACGCCTGAGCCAGGGGTGACCGTTAGGGAGGCCCTCTCCAAGGCCTCTGAGGACTTCCCCTCTGACGAGTTTCTAAGGGAGATCGGGCGCCCCCTTGAGATCGAGACCCTCCTTGACGCAGGGCTTGATGAGCTGAGCGGCGGCGAGCTCCAGCGGGTTGCCATAGCAGCGGCCCTGCTGAAAGAGGCGGACATCTATCTCTTTGACGAGCCCTCGGCCTACCTTGACATAGAGCAGAGGATGGCGGTGGCAAGGCTTCTTCGCAGGTTCATAGAGAACAGGGGCACAACAGGCATGGTGGTGGACCACGACATACTCTTCATGGACTACATCTCTGACAGGCTCATGGTATTCGCTGGCGAGCCCGGCGTGCACGGCTCGGCCGCAAGACCGGGCGAGATGCGCGAGGGGATGAATAAATTTTTAAAAGATGCCGGGGTAACCTTCAGAAGGGATCCTGAGACAGGCAGGCCGAGAGCAAACAAACCAGAAAGCCAGAAAGACAGGGCTCAAAAGAAGAGCGGAGAGTACTATTACACATGACCAAATGGCTTTTCGAAAGCGAGATAAGCGATCTGAAGATCATCTTCAGGGACACAGGGCCGATCTTGATGGCCTTCGGCGCCCTAACCGGCTTTCCGGCGCTCGCCTCCCTTTTCTACAGGGAATTCACCGGCGCCCTTGTCTTCCTCTTCACCGGCGCCCTCTACATAGGGCTGGGGTTCTTTTTCAGCGCCATGGTCAGCGAGGAGAAAACGGGCAGCGCAAAGCACGCCCAGCTCTCCATCGCCCTTGTGTGGCTCATCGCCGTCTTTTTAGGCGGGGTCCCCTTTCTCAGGATCCATCCGCCCCTTGACGCCCTTTTTGAAAGCGCCGCCGGCTTCACAACAACAGGGTTCACGCTCATGGAGGACGCTCTGGAGGTGGAGAAGGGGATACTGCTCTGGAGGAGCCTGCAGCCCTTTATGGGCGGCGTCTTCTTTGTGACCTCCGTCCTTGCCCTGAGCAAATCCTTTGACGCCAACTCTGACAGGGGTCTTAAAGAGAGGATGGAGACCATCTCCCTGAAGGTGTTGAAGCTCTACGGCCTGTTCCTGGTGGCAGGGTTCCTGCTGTTCCTCCTTTCAGGTACAACGGTCTTCGAAGCCCTTGGCTATTCCCTTTCAAGCATCTCCACCGGAGGCTTTTCAGTGAATGGCAGCCTTGGAGCCCTTGGGCTGAACAACTCGCGGGCGGTGATAGTCTCACTGCTCCTGACCGTTTTAGGCTCCATGAACATCCTCCTGATATTCAAGGTGCTGGAGGGGGACCTGAACGAGGTGCTGAAGAACGCGGAGATCCTGGGCGGCATCCTTCTGGTGGCTGCAGGCACCCTTGCAGCGGCCTTTGCAAAGGGGGATTTCTTCATCGAGCTCTATCACTTCTTCGCAGCCCTCACCACAAGCGGCTTCATGATAGTGGACACACCGGCCCTCGCTGGCTCAGAGGGCTTTTACAAGGCCTTTTTGACGGCCATAATGCTCATTGGCGGCAGCATCTACTCCACAGCCGGCGGGCTCAAGATATACAGGGTTGTTGTGCTCGTAAAAAGCCTCTACTGGAGGATGCTTGCCCTGCTGCCAGATAAAACAACGGTGGCAAGAAAGATCCATAACATAGAGGACTTCCTCCTTTCAGATGAGAATCTTATACGTGTGTACAGCTTTGCAGGGTTCTTCATCCTTGCCTTCACAGCCTCAGGCCTTGTGGTGTCGGCCTACGGCTATCCTGTGCTGGACGCCTTCTTCGAATCTGCCTCCGCCCTTTCAAACGTGGGGCTCACAACAGGCATCGTCTCCCCGGCCATGCCGCAGCCCCTGAAGCTCCTCTTCATATTTGACATGCTCCTTGGAAGGCTTGAGGTCCTGGGGCTGATGGTCCTCATCTTCTATATCACTGGGAAGATGAAGGTCGTAACCATTGGAAGATGATAAAGGGCGGACAGGATGAAGTTGAAAGACCTTTATAAACCGCATCCTGCAATTCGCAGCGGCTCGTCTCTTGAAGAGGCCCTGGCAGTGTTTCACCGGGAGAAGGCGGACTTCCTCGTGGTCGTTGACGGCACAACGCCAGCAGGCATTCTAAGCTCCTATGACGTGCTGGAAAGGACAATGGAAGGAGCAGAGCCTGCAAGGATCGGGGTGGAAGCGGTTATGCGCCCGCCGCTACTACTTTTCGACGCCGCCGCAGAGGCCGAGGACGCCGCCAAGACCATGCTCGCCCACAAACACTGGATGGCGGTGGTCATCGAAAAGGGAGAGTACAAGGGGGTTGTGACTGCCGGAGTGCTTTTGAGTGGACTTCTTTAATTGTTCCCCACTGTAGAGTTCTGGGAGGCAATCTCTCTTAGAACCCCGCTTAATTCGACAGGGGTTGAGTTAACGAAACTTTATATAACAATTGGTTCCAATTAATAGTTCAATGAGCGAAGTGATTCGGCGCGGGAAGCATGAAACTGAGTGGGTCACCATATCCTTGGACGAGTATAAGTCCATGAAGCGGACGATTGATGTGCTCTCAGACAAAGAGCTGATGAAACAGATCGAGGAAGGGAAGAAGAAGGGCGTTAAAACGCTGGATTTTGAAGAGCTTGCCAGCGAGCTTGGAATCTAGAACTCGTCCTTGTGCTTGACCGCCTCGATCGTGACAACCTCTTTCTCATAGTCGATCGTGTAGATGATTCGAAACCTGCGTTCAAAATACAGCTCCCAATAGCCGTGAAGCGCTCCCCGCAGTGGCTTTCCATGGAGGTCTGGATTCTCTTTTAGCTTGCGTATCTTAACAGCAAATCGCTTCTGGATCTCCCTGTCATATTTCCTGAGCCATCTTGCAGCGGGCTCCTTGATCCTGATGACATAAGCCATTAGTGGTTCAATACAACTGCAAGATATATAAAATGATATCAAAACGGTTCAATGAGACTGCTCGCCCACAGACACTGGATGGCGGTGGTCACCGAAAAGGGAGAGTACAAGGGGGTTGTGACTGCTGGAGAGCTCTTAGGCGCAATAAATGGTGCTTCTTCTGGGCGGGATGTTGTTTCATGATGATGTTGAAAAAACCTCCTCGATTCTAAAAATCCTTTTTAATGTCAATGTTTTTGGTAAAAATAGTGGTAAAATGAAAGTCAAAGTAATTGCCGGAAAGGTTTACCTCCCCAAGGAAGTCAGAAAAGAGGCAAAGCTCCTGGAAGGAGGGGAGTACGAGGCCTTTGTAGTTGGTGATGAAATCAGGATCCGGCCAGTTCAGCCTGAAGAGCTCAATGCCTTGCGGGCCCTGAAGGAAGAGAAAAAAATAGTGAGGGCCGGGATTGATGAGATGATGAAGGCCGAGGCCGTTGACGATGCCTAGCAATGTGCTCATCGACACCAATATCTGGCATTTCGCCTTTGTCTCCCCCAGGGAAGAGCGCTTTGAAGACATACATACCAAGGCCGGCGGAGTGCTCGAAGAGATTCTATCGAACAGGGGAGTAAGAATCGTTCTCAGCGCCTACCAAGTCGGGGAGATCCTGGAGATCCTTAGACGGTCGGGTGTTGACCCTGAAATCAGAGAGGGCCTTCTCAAGGATTTTAAAAGTGGAAAGTTCTTTGTAAAAGACCTGACATGGAGCGTTGCCGAAAGCGCAATAGCTGATTCCTCTAAATCCAATATACACGTCTACGACTATCTGGTCGCCTACCCAGTGAAAGGTCTGATTGACAGGATTTATTCTGCTGATGATCATTTTCTCCATGAGCACTTCGCCTTTGCAGAAGTTGTAAATCCCGTGGCTCCATGGGTTCTTAGAGAAGGGATAAAACCATTTAAACAGGATTAAAGCTAAAATCACGATTTTGCGCTGAATACATATTTATCTGAGTACTTCGAAACTGTGTTATATGCGCGCCCTTCAGGTTGCCCTGGATGTGCTGTCCATTGAGGATGCCCTCAC
>RFHW01000008.1 GCA_003695745.1 Methanobacteriota archaeon
GAGGTATAGATTGTGAGAGAAACCAGCTCTTTTTTAACGGCAAGTATGGACTATGGAAGCCAGATTCAGCGTTTAACCGTCCATCTCATGTTTTAAAGCCTTATTTCTTCAGCCAGTCAGCTATGAAGACCCTGTAGGTCCTGCCAAGCCGTTCACGAACCAATATGTCCTTTTTCTCCAGCTCAGAGACAAGGGCGCTCACCTTTGACTTGGAGAAGCCTGTTTTGAACCTCAGCGAGTCCTGTGTCACGCCTTCGGAGCCGGCGATCAGGTCCATGAGCAAAACCTCGTCGGCAGAAAGGGCCTTCCTGAGCACCTCGAGGTTCCGTTTCACCGGAGGCTCTGCCGCCTCATCCACCACCTTTCCACGGACAGCTCTCCCGGTGAGGATGAAGAAGCCCACGCCCGCGGCCATGCCCCCGAGGAAAGACAGGGTCATGAGATAATGCACAGCCGGGCTGTCATCGCCAAAGAAGCTGAATATAAGCGAGTTCAGGGCAAAATAGACTATGAAGACGATCAAAACAGAGGCATAGAGCCTCTCGTTCTCAGACATTGGCCTGCCAATCATCAAGGCACTTCTAGACGAAACCAGTTGATATAAGTTTACCCCTGTCGTGGAAACAGGAAGGTGTGTGGGAAAAATTAAGGCAGAGTTTATATTCTTTATCTGCATATCATTGCACAGCAAAGGGTGGTGTAAGATAGTATGAGCGAGGAGGAAGCGATTGAGGGCGGGCGTTTGGAGAGGATATATCTTGATACCTGTGTGTGGTGCAGGCTCTTTGATGAGCTTGATCATGAGAGGATCATGGAGGAATTTAGAGCCATAGTCAGGATACTGGATAAGGCTAGAATGGGGAGGCTGGTTATTGTTAAGTCTGAGGTCCTGTTCTATGAAATATCCAGAATGACTGGGGATGAAAGAGATACTGTTGAAAGACTGATAGATGAGATCTCAGATGAAATGATCAGGACCACTGTGAAAACCAAAGAGGTCATGGAGGATCTGGTGAGTGAATGCGGACTGAATCCAGTTGACGCCCTGCATATAGCTCTGGCTATTGAGCATGATGTCGATCTTTTTCTCACCACCGACAGCGAGATTTTAAATAAGAGAGATTGCATAGAACATTATGGAGTTGACGTTAAAAATCCGGTTGAATATGGAGCTGGTATAGATGGCTGCTGAGACCAAGGCTGTGCAAAAGGCGCTTAAAATCTTGAAGAAGGAGCTTTCCACAGAGGAGTATATCGAGTTTCTCAGGGCCATCACACCCAGGTTCAGGTTTGATTCCACAAAACTCCTGCGGGACCTCACCAAGGACCTTCCGATGGACAAAGTCCTAGGGGATGTCCAGAAGAGAGAACAGGCTTAGGCCAAGGTCTAATTCAGGGGGAAAAGAAACCTTACGATTTCAGGATATAGATCTTAGGCAGCCTTTATATTCTAATTCCTCTATTCAAATCATGATGGTGAATGAGCGGAAGGCGGCAAGCTGTATGTGAAGTATTTTATATCGGATCTTTCGAATTTGGGAGATGTCTGGAGGTGCTCTCTGCTTGGACATGAAAGGACATGAAGGGCATAAGGTGATGGGTAAGCCCATGGATCACAAGGGCCATGGCAGCCACCACGCCCACATGGTGGCGGACTACCGCCGGCGTTTCTGGATATCCCTCGGTGTGAGCATCCCGGTCCTCGCCCTCTCGCCGGTGATCCAGCGCGCCCTCGGCATCGAGGCGCTCATGGGCTTTCCCGGAGACAGATACATCCTGTTTCTCCTCTCAAGCTTCGTCTTCTTCTACGGCGGCCTCCCCTTTCTAAAGGGCATCAAAGAGGAGCTTGGGAAGAGGATGCCGGGCATGATGACCCTAGTGGCCCTCGCCATCACCACGGCCTATGTCTACAGCAGCGCCGTGGTCTTCGGCCTCCCTGGCAAGTTCTTCTTCTGGGAGCTTGTGACCCTCATCGATGTCATGCTCTTCGGACACTGGATGGAGATGAAGAGCATCATGGGCGCCTCCCGCGCCCTTGAGGAGCTGGCCCGGCTCATGCCATCTGAGGCGCATCGCCTGGAAAAGGACGGCAAGGTCAAGGATGTGCCTGTTGAGGAGCTTGTCGCGGGGAACCGCATCCTCGTGAAGCCCGGTGAGAAGATACCGGCCGATGGGGTGGTGGTGGACGGCGAAAGCAGTGTGAACGAGAGCATGCTCACAGGCGAGTCAAAACCGGTTTCAAAGAAACAGGGCGATAAGGTGATAGGCGGCGCCATAAACGGCGAGGGCTCCCTCACAGTTGAGGTCCGGAAGACAGGGCGGGAGAGCTATCTCTCGCAGGTCATCGAGCTGGTGCGGGAGGCGCAGGAGAGCAAGAGCAGGACACAGGACCTGGCCAACCGCGCTGCCATGTGGCTCACCATCACCGCTGTGGCAGGGGGCAGCCTCACCTTCCTGGCATGGCTCCTCTTCACAGACAAGGACCTTGCCTTCGCCCTTGAGCGCACCGTAACGGTCATGGTCATCACCTGCCCCCATGCCCTGGGCCTTGCCGTGCCCCTTGTGGTGGCCGTGTCCACCGCCATCTCGGCGAAGAACGGCCTGCTCATCAGGAACAGAGGCTCCTTTGAGAGGGCCCGTGGCATCGACGCCATCATATTCGATAAGACAGGCACCCTCACAGAGGGGCGTTTCGGCGTGACCGATGTGCTGCCCTTGAAAAAAGGCGTTGACAGAGAGGATGTGCTGGGGCTTGCCGCCTCTGTTGAGGCGCACAGCGAGCATCCCATTGCAAAGGCCATAGCTTCAGCGGTGGAGGAGAAAAAACCTGTTAAGGGCTTCAGGGCCATACCGGGCAAGGGCGCCGAAGGCGAGGTGGATGGCAAAAGGGTGATGGTGGTAAGCCCCGGATACCTCAGGGAGAAAAAGATCAAAGCGGCCGATGCAAGGGTCGAGGAGCTCAGCTCGCAGGGCAAGAC
>RFHW01000037.1 GCA_003695745.1 Methanobacteriota archaeon
ACCTTCAAGACCTGTCTTGGCATCGAGAGGGATGAGACCGTTCTCCTGCTCACTGACAGTGAGATGGCCGATGCGTCAAAGATGGTCTTTGAGGCCGTGAAGCCTCTGACCAGGGAGCTTCTTGTAATGTCGATCTCCCCTCGCAGTGTCCATGGCGAGGAGCTTCCCATGCCTGCCGCCAGGGCGATGGCGGCATCAGACGTTGTGATCGGCGTTACATCGCGGTCCATGACACACACCGAGGCCACGAGAGCGGCCGTGAAAGAGGGTGCGAGAGTGGCTTCCATGCCGGGTGTCACCGTGGAGATGCTCACCGAAGGCGGGATGACAGCTGACTATAGGGCTGTGGCGGAGGAGGCGCGGCGGATCAGCGGCATCCTGAGCAGCGGCTCTGAGATATCTGTTGAAACAGGGCTGGGCACCCGTTTTGTGGCCTCCATAGAGGGCCGGGAGGGGTATGCCGACACAGGGCTGCTTGTGCGCCGCGGCGATTTTGGCAACCTCCCAGGTGGCGAGGGTTTCATAGCGCCTGTGGAAGGCACAGGCAGGGGCAGGATAGTCTTTGACGGCGCCATAGCAGGCTCCGGGCTTCTGCACAGGCCTGTTTCAGTGGAGGTAGAGGAGGGGAAGGCCCGCTCCACAGACTCGGAGGAGCTTGAAAGGATCTTCAGGGAGGTTGACAATGCAGCCTATGTGGGGGAGATCGGCATAGGTGTGAATCCGCGGGCGCGTCTCACAGGCAACATACTTGAGGATGAGAAGGTCCTTGGCACCGTCCATATCGCCTTCGGCAACAACCTTGGCTTCGGAGGCTCTGTGGACGCAGGGATACATCTGGACGGGATCATAAAGGAGCCTACTGTGAAGGTTGATGGCAGGGTGGTCCTTAAAAAGGGGCAGATCTGTTGACTCAAGCTTATATATGAGCCCTGCAGAAATCCATATAAATAAAGGTGTATTAAGAGCCTATCAAGATTCACTTTGCAGGAGCTTCCAATGCACACGATAAATCTGAGAGTCACCCATAAAAAGGCGGATGTGCCCACCCTGGAGGCGCTGTCCTTTCAGGACCAGAAAAAGGCCCTTGAGGACATCTACGCCCTTCCAAGCATCAAAGGCTGTGTGATCATACAGACCTGCAACAGGGTGGAGGTCTTTGTCTCTGCAGAGAATGTGAGCGACGCCCACCACGATCTGCTTGACTATATCATGGGCGAGACCATTGCAAAGTTCAAGCGCCATTTCTCAAACGGCGGCTCCCAGATGCCCAGGGAGAAGATCCTTGAGCACATGATCGCAGCGTCCAAGAAATTCCATGACGTGATCGAGGTGGAATACCACACAAACGCGCTCCTTCATCTCCTCCGTCTTTCAAGCGGCCTTGAATCCATGATCATCGGCGAGGACCAGATACTGGGCCAGATAAGGGATTCCTATAACCAGGCGGTGGAGCTTGGAACAACAAACCCCTTCCTTGACACGATCTTCACAAAGGCCATAAACGTGGGGAAGAGGGCTCGGAGCGAAACCCAGATAAACAAGGGCGCAGTCTCCATTGGAAGCGCTGCCGTGGATCTGGCCGGGAAGGTCCTGGGCGGGCTCAGGGGCAAGAAGATCCTTATCGTGGGCGCTGGGGAGATGGGAAAGCTCATAACAAAGTCTCTCATCGAGCTTGACACAGGCGATATCGTCGTTGCGAACAGGACCTATGAAAAGGGTGTGGCCCTTGCAGAGAGGCTTGGAGGCCGGGCAGCGCCCTTCGAGGACATCAGAAAGGAGCTGGAGGACACAGACCTTCTCATCACAGCCACGGGAGCGCCGAAACCCATCATAGACACAGGGATGGTGCAGCCCATTTTACAGGCAAGGAAAGGCGCTGACAAGCTGGTCATCGTGGATGTGGCGAACCCGAGGGATGTGGCCCCTGAGGTGGGAAAGCTGGATGGCGTGGAGCTCCTGAACATCGACTCCCTGCGAAGCGTGGCAGAGGAGAACCTGAAGAAGAGGATGAAGGAGGTCTATGCCGTCGAGGCCATAATCGAGGAGGAGATATCCCTCCTTGAGAAGAAGCTTTATCACGTGGATGTGGACAAGATCATACAGGCCGTGTTCGAGCGGGCTGAGGACGTGAGGACAAAGGAGCTTGGACGGGCCCTGAGGATGCTTGGGAACGGCATTGGAGAGAGGGAGAGGACCGTTCTCGACGACCTTACAAGGGTGATCGTGAAGAGGACCATGGCGCCCATTGTGAAACAGATCCGCAAGGTGGCTGAGCTGAAGGATGAGGAGGCGCTCAGGGCAGCCGAGATATACTTCCTTGGGGAGGGTTCAAAATGAGCTTTCCAACGCGGAGGATGAGACGGCTCAGGAGGACCGGCATCCTGAGGGATATGGTGGCTGAGACAGCGCTTTCAAAGAGCGACCTTATCTACCCGATCTTCATCGATGAGAATCTTAAGGCAAAGAGGCCCATCGCCTCCATGCCAGGGCAGTACCGTCTCCCCCTGTCCGATGCCCGGAGAGAGGCGAGGGAGCTTGTGGAGCTCGGCATACCTGCAACAATCCTCTTCGGGATCCCCAGTGCCAAGGACAAAGCAGGCTCCTCTGCATACGATCCAGAAGGTGTTATCCAGAAGGCGGTGGGGGAGATGAAAGACGAGGTCGGCGATGACCTTGTGGTCATAACAGATGTATGCATGTGCGAGTACACGGACCACGGCCACTGCGGCGTTCTCACACCGGAGGGTGTGGTGGACAACGACCCCACTCTCGAGCTACTGGCAAAGGAGGCGGTGAGCCATGCGAAAGCAGGGGCTGACATGGTTGCGCCAAGCGACATGATGGACGGCAGGGTGGGAGCCATCAGAGGCGCCCTTGATGACGCCGGATACAAGGACGTGCCCATCATGTCCTATGCAGCGAAATACGCCTCATCCTTCTACGGCCCCTTCAGGGACGCCGCTGACTCGGCGCCCTCCTTCGGCGACCGCCGGGGCTATCAGATGGACATCCGCAACAGCGACGAGGCGCTTCACGAGGTCTGGCTCGACATAGAGGAGGGCGCCGATATCGTGATGGTGAAGCCAGCCCTCCCATATCTGGACATCATCCGCAGGGTGAAGGAGGAGTTCGCCATGCCCACGGCGGCCTACAACGTGAGCGGCGAGTACGCCATGCTCAAGGCAGCCTCAGAGAAGGGGTGGCTCGATGAAAAAAGGGTGGCCATGGAGGCGCTCACATCCATCAAACGGGCCGGCGCAGACCTCATACTCACCTACTTCGCAAAAGA
>RFHW01000038.1 GCA_003695745.1 Methanobacteriota archaeon
TGCCTCAAGGGCCCGCCTGAGCATCTCCTCCCGCTCATCTGCGGAGAAGGGGTTTTCAGGAGTTCCGGCATGCTGGCTGCTGCCTATGACGATGGAGAGCGCATCAGTCTCCTCTAATATCCTTTTTATGATCATCATGTGTCCTTTGTGCAGGGGCTGGAACCTGCCTATGAAAAGGGCCTTCAAGGTATGACCTCCACAGACTCGCCGCCCCTCACATCAAGCCTCTCAGCAGCGCTTCCCTCGCGCAGGGCGATCTCGAAGTAGCCTGAGGAGTTCACAAGGGCTCCAAAGCCCTCGCCCTCTATCTCCCCATAGGTCCCTACAAAGGGCGCGCTGATCCGGCGTCTCTCAACGATCACCTTCGGCACACCGCCCCTCTTCAACCCAGCCTCTTTCAGATGCTCCTCCCTGATGCTTGTTATCACGTTGCCAAAGCGGTCTCTGCAGAAGACCTCGCCATGGATGGAGTAGGCCACATCCACCTCCTTGTTCATTATCCTCATCACACCGTCGGTCCTCCTCCCAAGGGCGGCAGGCCGCTCACCGCCATCAAGCCTCGCAGCCACCGGTGCGAAGACATCCCTGCCATGGAAGGTGGATGACGCAGAGACATCTTTGATCTCATAGACCTCCTCTGCCTCTATGAGGCTGAAGACACCGTTGTCAGGCCCCACGAAAAGATGCCCCTCCGACTCAATGATGACCCCTCTTCGCTCAGTCCCGACACCGGGGTCCACCACGACCACGTGCACAGAGCCCTCCGGAAAATAAGGGAAGGTGGTGTAGAGGGCGTAGGCGCCATGGCGGATGTCAAAGGGCCTGATGCCGTGGCTCAGATCCACTACCACCGCCTCAGGGTTGATGGAGTAGATAACGCCCTTCATCGCCCCCACATATTCGGAGGCGCCGAAATCAGTTGTCAGGGTTATCATCAGAAGGTGTTTCTTCGTCAGCCAATAAATCCTTTTCCGCCGAATCCAGCGGCCCGCCGCCTCTCCTTCCAATGAGGAGCAGGGCAGCGGCTGCGATGGCAAGTATAAGGAGCGCGGCCACAAGTGCTTTCCGCCTCCTGACCGTTCTTCTGCCCCCTGAAAAGGCCTTTGCAGGAGCGGATGTGGTCATCACCGGGGAAGGGCTTTCAGTGGGCTGGGCGCCTACAGTGGGTTTCGGCGTTTCCTTGGGGAAATGGGTCGGCGGAAGGGTTTCCTGGGCAATCCCTCCTCCGCCTCCATATACCGCTTCTGGCGGTGGCAGGCTCCCAGTAGGCGCTGGCGTTTCAGTAGGGGGTGCGGTGGTCGGGGCCGGGGTCTCGGTGGGAGGCGCCGTCGTTGGCGGAGGTGTGGGGGTTGCGGTCTCGATCTGGCCTGCAATCCCGTAGACGCTGAAATGGGATACATTGGCCCACACATACCTCCCTGTCCTGTTCACACCCACATCATGGACCCATTCAGGGCTGCCTCTTCTGAGCCTCACCCACCTGCCGAAAGTGGGCGAATCCACATTCTCATCATACCAGACCATGAAAAGCCTCTCCCCTGCAAGCCTCTTCGCCTTCAGCTCCTCCTCGGAGAACTCGATCTTCACTATGGCCCAGTCAATCCCTGTGAGATTCGACTCGATCCTTACAAAGCTGCCCAGCAGCTCCTCATCCGGTGAAAGCCCGGCCGCGCTCTTCTCCTCAACCGCCATGTCAGAGGGGACCTCCGTGTACTCCTCCACCACAACGTCATTGGCAAGGGACGCCTCCTCCGCCATCTGGCGCAGCTTGATCTCTATTGCCGCCCTCTCAAGAGGAGCGACTCTCCTGTCTATGAGATACCTGCCCCGCTCGCGTCTCGCAATATCTGCCAGCCTGGAGGCGACAATCCTCTTTTTAACTGTCTCTCTTTCAAGTATCGTGGGCAGGGGTTTCTCTGCAATGGAGGCGATCACCTCTGGAGGCACGTAATATACGGTGACCTCAGCCTTGGCCAGGATGTTGCCTGAGGGGTCGATGGCCATGGCGATTATGTGGTTCGCGCCCTTTGACAATGTTACAGTGGAGCTCCAGCTCTCAACACCCTCCACAGGGAACTCCCTCTCCCAGTTCACGGTCAGCAGAAGCCTCTCCACCTCTCCGGCAGACCTGAAGGTGCCCCTGACCTCCACCATGTCCACCTTGTAGACCTCGCCAGCGGCAGGGGCCGATATGACTATCTCAGATTCAGGCAGGACAGAGACCGAGCCCACGTCCGATGGGGCGGGCGCAACTGTGGCAGCCACCTGATCCTGCGGCAGAGCCATCTGCCCATGGACTGCTGAGAGACAGAGGAGGAAAAGGAGAAGGAGCAGACGTTGCCTGGCCATGGGAGATGCACCCGCCTGTTATATGGGCAAAAGCCCTTTCTTGGGTTCGGACCGGGCATTCTCCCTCTCGATCTTCTGCACATCCTTGAGGCTCTTTATCTCGTCATGGAGGGACTCCAGCGTGGCGTACTTGTTCCTGTAGTAGTCCTGCACGAACTTGTGTATGTCCTTCTGGGTCAGGTCATAGTCCATCATGAGCTCCAGCACCAGCTCGCGCTTGTACATCTCATCGTCCAGCTCCTTTATGGTGAGGCCTGTGAACTCCGAGAGCTCCCTGATGATCTTGCCGTTGAGTATCTTCGACTCTATCTGGCCTGTCTTGGGGTCGTAGCTGAAGAGGGTGTTCGTCAGGAAGGTGTCCTTCTCCTTGCCAGATATCTCGGCCACCTCGAAGACCAGCCGTTTTATCCTGCCCTCTGATATCACCCTCCGCTGAGCCACAATGAGGTCCAGCGCAGGGATCATCATGTCAGGCACGTTCATGGGCGGGCCCTGCAGCCTTGAGAGCGCCTCCCTTGCAGAATTTGCATGGATGGTTGCAAGACAGCCGTCGTGGCCCGTGTTCATGGCGGTGAAAAGGGTGCTCGCCTCCTCAGCCCTCACCTCACCTACGATTATCCTGTCAGGACGCATCCTCAGCGTGTTCTTGAGCAGGGCGTCCATGGTCACCTCGTTCCTCCCCTCCTGATCAGGCGGCGCCGTCTCCATGGGCACCCAGTGCTTGTGCCTGAGGTTTATCTCAAGGGTGTCCTCGATGCTGATGATACGCTTGTCCTCAGGTATGAAGCTTGAAAGGGCGTTCAATGTGGTGGTCTTGCCAGAGGCGGTGCCCCCTATGATCATGATGTTTGCCGGCTTGCGCTCAAGGCCGTCCACAGCGAGCCAGAGGAAGGCGCAGAGCTTGGGGCTCATGGTGCCGAACCTGAGGAGATGGAGCACGGTGAGGGGCTCCACCCCGAACTTCCGGATGGTGATGGTCGAGCCCTTGGGGCTCACCTTCGAGTAGGTGGCGTTCACCCTTGAGCCATCGGGGAGCCTGCCGTCGAAGAGTGGTGTGGAGGTGTCCACCACCCGTGAGGAGTAATGGGCCACCCTTTGTATAAGTTCTCGCGTCTCCATCTCAGTGAGATAGGTGTCTGTGGCGATGTTCTCGCCCTGCCTGTTGAGTATGTACACAGGACGCCCCTCGCCTATCACCATGACCTCCTCAAGATTGGGGTCGAGCAGATAGGGTGTGAGCTTTCCCATGCTGAGCCTGTTGTAAACGAAACACTCAATGGCCTTCTCATCGAACCGGCCGCCGAGACGCCCCTTTATCTCCTCTATTACCTTCCGGACCTCCTCTGCGCCGGTGACAAAGACGTCCTTGTAGTCATCCTTCAGGGCCTCCTCGATCTCATGGACCTCTCTTTCATATTCCTCGCAACCGCGCTCGGCCTTCATACTACCTCATTCTAACTCTACCGATAAAACTATAAATAGATTTAGTTTACGCAGACGTACATTCACCTGTTGCCATCTCATCTATTCCAAGCTCATGGAGCCTCTTCTTTTCAGGTACGCCCTCCTCGTCCCAGCCCATCAGCCTGTAGTACCTCTTCAGGGCATCTGCAAAAGCCTCCCTGTTAACACCCCCGTAGACACGGCCGCAGGCCTCATAATGATGGAAGAACCGCTCAGGCAGGGTGTCATCGGAGGCCGTGAAGCCTTCCCGAATGTTGAAGAGCCTTGCCATGGTTATGGCGCGCTCACCCACGGTGAGGAGGTCCTCCAGGCTCGTGTCCCATCCGGTGACGGCCTTCAGATAGCCGGCCACTTTGTCAAGGTCAAGGACCCTGATAGGCCCGCGGGCGAAGTTGCATATGCCGATGCAGTTGCCGGCGCTGTTCCACCTCTGGGTGAGGACAAAGAACCTGACCTTCTCCTGGTCGAGGCTCTCAGGCACAAGGGGCTTATTGATGCCGAGCGGGGCGAGCCTCTCAAGATAAAGACCCTTCTTTGAAAAAGGGTGGTCGTGCTCCCCCTGCAGATGGTCTGCCCCGGTGGGGGAGAGCGAATACGCAAGGGCGAGAGAGCCCTTCCTGCGCGGGTCGTGGAGCGGGGTCTCAAGGCCCTTCACATGCATGGCAAGCTCTTTTGCCCGGCCTCCGATCTCCTCCGCAGCCCTGGCAACGCCCTGTGAGAGGAGCCTGCCAACACCCTCAGCATCTGCCGTCATCTCCAGCGCCTTCACAAGGGCCTCTCCATTCCCGAACCTGAGGTCCAGACCCCCCGTGTCCTCTCTGCCGAGCAAGCCCTTTTCAAAACACTCCATGGCAAAGGCCACCGTAACCCCGGCCGATATGACGTCCATCCCGGCGGAGTTGCATATCTCATTAGCTTTAGCTACTGCCTTCAGGTCGCTCACACCGCAGAGAGAGCCAAGGGCTCCAAGCCCCTCGTACTCAGGCCCGCCGTAGTCAGGGTCAAGGTCACCGCCCTTCACCGCCTTCTTGCACTTCACAGGGCACACATAGCAGCCGTAATCATAGGCGAAGACCTCCTCTTTAATGGCCTCGGCGGACAGCCTCCCGGCCCCTTCAAAGAACCCTGTGGTGAAGTTCCTTGTGGGAAGCTGGCATGTCTCGTTCTGGGAGTTAATGTACTGGGCAGTGCCGTATCGAGAAAGCCCTGATACATCCGGGTTCTCCCGGTAGCTGTCCATGAACCATCTGTTGAGGCCCTTCAGCCCTTCTGGATCGGCGACACCCACCTTCCCTGTGCCGCGCACCGCGACGGCCTTAAGGTTCTTTGAGCCCATCACAGCGCCAAGACCGCATCGCCCCACGAAATGGCGGAGCTCATTCACTATGCAAGCAAACCTCACA
>RFHW01000039.1 GCA_003695745.1 Methanobacteriota archaeon
ATTTAAAGAGAAGGTTAAATCACTTGTTAAAACATAAATAGGGATCGAAAACCCAATGAGTTCTATTCCAATTCTCTTTCAAATATTTCCACTCCCTCATAACCCATGTGTTGTCCATATTCATCGTCTTTTCGTACTTTGTAATCTTCAGCTTTCTCTCTGGTTTCAAAAGCCTTGACCTCTTCAAGAGTGCCTCCCCACAGCATAGCCGTCACATAGACCTTTTCTGGGAGTTTTATAATAACGTTCTTAGCTCCGCCTTCTTCTAGCCCTTTGATGAATTTTAAAGCGTCTTCTCTGGAGCTTAACCGTGCTTCCTGTATTCCACCGCCGTTTCTATCGATCCATTCTATTTTCATTTTTTAGCCCGGACTTTATGTTGTGTTCATAATTCAAGTAATTAGCCACAATTTACACACTAAACAGATACAATCATCAACAACCTCTGGACAATGAAGGCACTTAAGAAGAGGCGATGAGGATATTGAGCAGGCAGGAAAAAGAAGCTGTTTTGTTAAGGACATGCTTGATGAGCTGTGAAAAATGGCGTCGTGTGTCAAACGGACAGATACGATTCTATAGTCATTGAGAAATATCAGGAAGGACGGAAAGGCCCTTGAGGAGCTTGACAAAAAGATCAAGAGGTTGCAGGAAGACCCATTGAACGTCGGAGGGGCTTACCGGCGAACTTCGTGGTAAAGTGGTCAACGCGATTGCAAAGAGATATCGCCAGATATTCACGCCCGTTGAAGGGGAGAAGGTAGGTTAATTTGAATTTGATCGACCAACGGGAGCGTGTCTATTAGGCTCTTTTAGACGCCGATCTGTATATGCCTCCATTGAGGCTGTAAGGAGATTGGTAAATCTCTAGAGAAAGGCTACTCAGTAGGGCTCCTTCAGAAAAAGCATGAAAAGATAGCCTTCACCTCAGGGGCCCTGCGTCCTCAAAGCCCTCTCTCTGGCCTGTGCCAGCCCGCTTTGTCATCCTCTCAGGGTGGAAGAGCATTCTGAGCAGGTTCTGGGCATGTTCGCGGGCGCGGTTCTCGCATAGCCGGGCGAGCTCCTTTCCCTCTGCCTCGTCCTCATGGACAAAGACCTCCAGTATATGGGTGTTGGTCATGAGCTGGGCCTGCACCAGCCCCTGGCTTGCCACCTGAGCCGTTATCTTGTCCTTGGGGTCAGGCCCCGGCATGCCGAAGGCCATGCATATGTGGCATCCCTCCTCCTCGATGAGCTTTTTGCATGCCACGGGCAGGTCCTTTATGCCCGGCACCGTGACCCTCACTATCTTAACCCCGCCCGCGTTCTTTTCAATCTCATCGATTGCGTCCCTTGCCATATCATATCTTGCAAAGGTCGTGTCAGCGATCCCGATCCTCTTCATATGATCATCCGAAACATGTGGTATCATTTAAATATCCAGTGGAGGTATAAAAAAGGCTATGGTCTCTGAGAGAGTCTCTTCCCTGAAGCCATCCCTCACCCTTGAGGTCACGGCTAAAGCCAGGGCCATGAAAGCCCGGGGCATCGAGGTCATTGGCTTCGGAGCGGGCGAGCCGGACTTTGACACGCCCGGCCACATCAAGGAAGCCCTCTACAGGGCGGTGAAAGAAGGCTTCATATATTATACGCCGGTCTCAGGGATTCCAGAGCTGAAAGAGGCGATCGCCCGGAAACTCAAAAGGGACAACAGCCTCGATTACACCCCTGATGAGGTTATAGTGACGCCCGGGGCGAAGCAGGCCCTCTATGAGGCGGTGATGGCCCTTCTCAACCCCGGTGAGGAGGCGCTGGTGCCGCAGCCACACTGGGTGTCCTATGTGCCCATGATAAAGCTGGCAGGCGGCGTTCCGGTTCCGGTGCCAACCGCCGTGGAGGACGGCTTTCTCTTTGACAGGGAGGACCTTGAGAAGAGGCTTACAGCCAGGACAAGGCTTCTCATCCTGAACTCGCCCAGCAACCCCACAGGCGCCGTGCTGGATAGAAAGAGGCTTGAGGAGATAGCAGGCTTCTGCGCTGAAAACGACCTATATGTCATCTCAGACGAGATATATGAGCACATCATCTATGATGCGGTGCACACAAGCATAGCCTCCATGAGGGACATGCGGGAGCGGACCATCACCGTGAACGGCTTCTCCAAGGCCTATTCCATGACAGGCTGGAGGCTTGGCTACGCCGCAGGGCCGGAAGAGGTCATAAGGCTCATGGCAAACCTTCAGGGCCATTCCGTGTCCAACGCCACCTCCTTTGTGCAGAAGGCGGGTGTGGCTGCCCTTGAAGGTGATCAGGGCTGTGTGCGGGAGATGGTGAGGGAGTTCCGCAGGAGGCGGGACAGGATCGTGGAGCTGCTCAATGAGATCGACGGCGTCCGATGTCCTGTGCCGCAGGGAGCGTTCTATGCCTTCCCGGACTGGAGGGACCTTGAGAAAGACTCTCTGAAGCTGTCCAAGATGCTTCTGGAGGAGGCGAAGGTCGCGGTGGTCCCGGGAGCGGCCTTCGGAGAGGCGGGCGAGGGTTTTCTGCGCTTTTCCTATGCAACGTCCATGGAAAACATTGAAAAAGGGATGGAGAGAATTAGAAGGGCTGTGAAGGGATAGAGGATGGCGTCAGTGACCATAATTGCAGGAAGCAAGTCCGATGAAGGTCTTGTGAGGAAGATCGAGGAGGTCCTTGACGAGCTCGGGGCCACATATGAATCTCACATAGCCTCTGCGCACAGGGACCCTGAGAAGGTGGAGGAGATCATCCGCTCTTCAGAGGCCGATGTCTTCATAGGTGTTGCCGGGCTCTCCGCAGCTCTTCCAGGGGTGATCGCCTCGCGCACGGTCAAGCCGGTGATAGGGGTTCCAAGGGATGTGAAGCTCAACGGGCTGGACGCCCTTCTGTCCATTGCACAGATGCCGCCGGGCGTCCCTGTTGCGACGGTCGGCGTTGATAACGCCAGGAACGCCGCCATACTTGCCGTGGAGATCCTCGCCCTGAAGGACAGTGAGCTGGGCGAGAGGCTCGCAGCCTACCGCAGGAGAGGATAGAGGAGGCTTCTCATGGCCGAGGTCTTGGTCGCGGCAGTGGTGCTGGCAGCCGTGGCAGCTGCGTTCATGCTCTGGTTTCAGAAAAAGAGAGGGTCTTCATCGGCAGATTCTGTCGCACCCTCTGAAAGGCTCACCTTCAAAAAACCTGAGGTGGAGGAGAGCCCTTCTGTAGCCGAGTTCCAGAGGACGCTGGGCAGATCCGCCATCATAGAGTATCTGCCCACAGACACCTATGAGAAGGCGACCATAACGGCTGTGGCCAACTATCTCAGCTCAGGGAAAAACGTGGTCCTCGTCTCTCAGGCGCCGAGGGCAGGCCTCTATCATGAGAAGCTCCAGTATTTCATAGAGAAAGAGCTTGTGAAGATCGTGGAGATCACCGCTGAGAGCCCTCTTGCCAAGCCCCATATGTTCAAGGTGGCCACAGGCGGCGGCGCAGCCCAAGAGGAAGAGGATGTGAAGAAGGTGATCAGAGTCTCCATAAACAACCTGGAGTACCTTACAGAGATTGCAGAGCAGATGCCTGAGGGCAGCGTCCTCATCTTTGAGGCGCTCACGAACATCATACTCTCCCTTGGAAAGGAGAGGAAGGAGGCGGTGTACAAGTTCTTCTCAGGCATTGTGGAGGAGATGTCTGCGAAAGACCGCACCCTTGTGGCCTTTCTCAACAGAGGCGCCCATGAAGCCTCTCTTATAAGCGCCTATGAAGGTCTCTTCGTCACCATCCTGCAGATAGAGGGCGAGACCCTTGTGACCCTTAAGGGTGAGAGGCGCAGGCTGCCCTTTCAAAGCCTTGAATAACACCCTTTATTTCATGCTGCAGAAGTCGCCGCACATGGTGCATACCCGCGGGTCCCGAGGGTGGCGCCTCCCCCTCACCGCGCATGCCCTTTCAGGGTCCAGGAGGTGTTTGAACTGCTCCTCCCAGTCCAGCTTTGCCCGGGCCCCGGCCACCTGCAGGTCGCGGTGGCGTCCCCGGCCTCTTGCCACATCTGCGGCATGGGCGGCTATCTTCGATGCGATTACACCCTGCCTCACATCCTCAACATCCGGGAGGGCGAGGTGCTCTGAAGGCGTCACATAGCAGAGGAAATCGGCTCCGTGCATGGCCGCAACGGCCCCGCCTATTGCGCCGGCGATGTGGTCGTAGCCTGCGGCGATGTCTGTCACGATCGGGCCGAGCACATAGAACGGGGCGTCCTTGCAGACCTTTTTCTGGAGCAGGACATTGGCCTCGATCTCGTTCAGCGGCACATGTCCGGGCCCCTCCACCATGACGCCCACCCCTGCCCTGCGGCATTCCTCCACAAGCCCGCCGAGGAGGATGAGCTCCTCTATCTGCGCCCTGTCTGTTGCGTCGGCGATGCAGCCCGGTCTCAGGGCGTCTCCAAGGCTCACCACCACATGATGGTCCTTTATCAGCTCGAGGAGGTAGTGGAAATCCCTGTATAAGGGGTTCTCCTTTTCTGTGTGGCGCATCCATCGTGCAAGGAGGGACCCGCCTCTTGAGACTATGCCTGTGACCCTTGTTGAGCGGTCCACCGTCTCAAGGGTCTTTTTCGTTATGCCGGCGTGGATGGTCATGAAGTCAACGCCCATCTTCGCCTGCCTCTCTATGACGTTGAAGAGGGCGTCCTCCTCCATGTCGAGGATGGAGCCTGTCCGTCGCACCGTGTCAAGGGCCGCCTCATAGACTGGCACCGTGCCCAGCGGGATCTCCAGTTTGAGCAGCCTTTTCAAAAGACTCCAGGTGTCCCCGCCCACAGAGAGGTCCATTATGGTGTCTGCCCCGGCTTTCATTGCGGCCTTCGCCTTCTCGACCTCCTTCTTCTCATCGGCGATCTCAGGGGACATGCCGATATTGGCGTTCACCTTCACCGTGGTGTCACCGCCCACCGGCACAGGCTCAATATGGCGGCGGGCATTTTTCAGTATGATAACCCGCCCTGATGCTATGGCTTTTTGCAGCGCCTCTCTGTCCACACCCTCCCTTTCTGCTATGGTTTTAATGTCCTGGGCAGTGATGTTCATCTCCTTTCAACCCTCTTGGCTATCTGGATCCCGGCTTCACCTTTATATCGAGCTTCTTCTTTTTAACGTAGAGTATCTTTTTGACCTCCACTGTGAGGTCCTCCTTTATCCTGAACCTGTCCATGGGGACATCCGGGGCCCGTCCATTGACCTCGTAGATATAAAAACCTTCTTCGCCGTCGATCTTGGTGACAAAGCCCCGCTCGTCCCTGCGCTCTATTTTGACACCTGCTATCTGGGTGAGGGCGTCTATGATGTTCGAGCCTTCTGGGACCTCCACCTCTGTTTCATCGCTGAAATACTCCAGGATCCTGTAGAGGGTGTCCGGCTTTGCCCTCAGCACCTGTGTGCGTCCGAATGTCCTTTTTTCTACGAGCCCCTTCTCCACAAGGAGCCTGCAGTGCTTCGACGCCTGCGGGACTGAGATCCCGAACTCCCGCGCGATACCTGATATGTGCATCTCCCGCTTCATGAGCGCCTTCAGGATGTCCCTTCTGGTCCTGCTTCGAAGCACCTGGAAAAGATCAACAGTTGCCATCTTGGTTAACATTCCTTAATCAAAAACCTACATATAAATATGTCCCTCTTTTTATCTGCCTCCATGCACATAGCCGAAGGCTTCCTGCCGGGACCATGGTGGTATCTCTGGTTCCTCTTCACCATACCGGTCGTTGCCTACGGCCTCGCAAGGATCAGGAGGACCATCGAGGAGGACCCGTCGAAAAAAACCCTGCTCGCCATGGCAGGGGCCTTCATATTCGTGCTCTCCTCGCTCAAGCTCCCCAGCGTGGCAGGCTCCAGCAGCCACCCCACAGGCACAGGTCTTTCAGCCATCCTCTTCGGGCCGTCGGTGACGTCGGTGCTCTCCATCATCGTGCTCATCTATCAGGCGCTGCTCCTCGCCCACGGCGGCCTCACCACATTGGGGGCGAACACAGCAAGCATGGGCATCATCGGACCGCTGGTGGGCTGGCTCACATGGAAGGCGGCTGAAAAGACACCCCTCGGCACAGACCTCTCCGTCTTTCTTGCGGCCGCAGCAGCCGACCTCTCCACCTACATGGTCACATCCCTTCAGCTTGCCCTGGCCTTCCCTGCAAAAACGGGCGGGGTGCTGGCGAGCTTCAAGGCCTTCATGGCAGTCTTTGCCCTGACACAGGTCCCCCTTGCGCTGGCGGAGGGGCTGCTCACCCTCTATGTGATGCGCACCCTCTTCAAGCTGGGAACAGGGCTTCCGGAGCACCTGAAACATCTGCAAAGATCTGCCGCGGCAGGTGAGGCCCTTTGAAGAAAGAGACGGCCCTCCTTGTGCTTGGAGCCATCGCCCTCTCGGCGTTCCTCAGCCTCACCGCGAAGACAGGGACCGACGACAGGGCAGTGAATCTAATCGGTGACATTACAGAAGGAGGCTATACTCCCTGGGCAGAACATATCTGGGCGCCGCCTGAGAGCTGGATGGAAACCCTCCTCTTCTCCCTTCAGGCTGCAATAGGAGCTTTTGTGTTCGGATACACACTCCATCAGATAAAAGGGCACGACAAGAGGGAGGATAACAGGAGGAAGGGGTGCTGCAATGAGCCTCCATCAAACCCTTGAAACATACATATACAGAAGCGCCCTGCGGCGGGCGGAC
>RFHW01000040.1 GCA_003695745.1 Methanobacteriota archaeon
GCTTTTAATGGCATGAGCATGAGCTTTTAGGCGTTTTTCATATTCTTCTTGAGAGGTCTTAAGGCTATTCTGATATTGAGCGTAAATCTTAGATATCTCAGACATTGTGTTTCTTCCACATTCCCAAAATATCTGCAAACATAGACATGATATAATTAGTTAGAAAGTTAATAATATAAAAAGCCTTTTCTTTTATAGCTGAAGAGCAAGCAATTCCAAGCAGCGCTTCGGTAAGCTAAACAATCTCTCAGGACGAGCATATGGTCAGACCAATGGAATCTGTGGTGCGGCCTAGAACCCTTTGCCGGGGTTCATTATGCCCTTTGGGTCGAAGACCTTCTTTATCTGCTCCATGACCTCAATTGCGCCTCCGTGCTCCAGCCTTGAATAGGCCTTTTTGGAGAGCCCGATCCCGTGCTCCCCTGTGAGCGTGCCGCCGAGAGCCAATGCTGATCTGAAGAGGTCATCCATCGCCTCTTTCGCCTGCTCCATCTCCGCCTTGTTGCGGCTGTCCACGAGCATCGTTGGATGGAGGTTGCCGTCGCCGGCGTGGCCGAAGGTGGCGATCTCAATGCCATGTGCCCCTGAGATCCTCTCTATCTCTGCAAGCATCTCAGGGAGCCTTGAGATGGGCACGGTCACGTCCTCGAGCACGAGGGTGGGCCTGTATCTTGCAAGGCTTGGAAAGGCTGCTCTGCGAGCCCTCCACAGGGCGGTGCGCTCAGACTCTGTTGAGGCCCTTTTCACCTCCACAGCCCCTGTGCCTGTGCATATTCTCACAGCCTCCTCAAGCCTCTCTTTCACAGCCTCTTCAGTGAACCCGTCCATCTCCATGAGCAGCACAGCCCTTCCCTCCACATCGATGTCCTGATAGAGCTTCACAACCCTGAGCGTGGCCTCATCCATGAGCTCCAGCACAGAGGGGTCCAGGCCCCTGGCGATGATCCTGCCCACGGCCCGCCCGGCCTCCTCCATGGAGCCAAAGGAGACCGAGGCGGCTGCAAAGGAGGTGGGTCTTTTCTTGAGCCTGAGGGTGATCTCTGTCACAACTCCCAGCGTCCCCTCTGAGCCCACGAAGAGGCCGATGAGATCGTAGCCATTGGATGACTTTGGCGCGAGGCTGCCAAGCTCAACAACCTCGCCTGAGCCTGTGACCACACGCAGCTTCTGCACATAATCCCTTGTGGTCCCGTATTTCACCGCTCTTATGCCTGATGCGTTGGTGGATACCATGCCGCCTATCGTGCACACCGAGCCGCTCCCGGGGTCAGGGGGGAAGAAAAGCCCTCTGGAGCTGAGCTCCTCGTTGAGCCTACCATATACCACCCCTGGCTCCACCGTGGCAAGCCTGTTTGCCTCGTCCACGGCCTTTATACGGCCCATGAGGTTCATGTCAATCACTATCCCTCCTTCACAGGGCACGGCGCATCCTGAGAGGCTTGTCCCGGCGCCCCGTGCCGTGACCGCTATCCCCTCCTCTGCAGCGTATCTCACGATCCTCACCACCTCCTCCTCTGACACCGGTCTGAGCACCGCCTCTGGAAGACACCTGTGCTCTGTGGCGTCATAAGCGTAGGTGACAAGCTCCTCCGGCTCTGTGAGCACCCGCCCGCTCTCTATGAGCGATTCAAGACCTGCCTTCATCCTCTCTTTGCCTCCACAAGCCATCTGGCGCCAAAATACCTCAGAAGAGGCCTGTCCCTCAGCTTCCTTTCAAGGGCGATGAAGAGCCTTGTGAGAAGGCGGGACCTCAGATGGCGATAAAGCCTCTGAAAGGGAGGCTCAAAGCCCAGGCGATAGATCCCTGTGATCTCCGCTTCAACCGGGAGCATCCCCCTGATATCGGCCTTGGAATACCAGTGATCCAGGAGCGTGGGGTTCCAGCCAAGGCGCATGAAGAGCCGGGCCACAACACCGCTTGCGCTCTCAGAAGCCGGGAAGCTCACATAGACCCTGCCTCCTTTCCCTGCGACCCTGACCATCTCATGGCATATCCTCTGCGAGCGATAGACGCCGAGGAGACCTGCCGAGTGGACCACATCAAAGACCCGGTCCTTGAAGGGCAGGTGCTCTGCATCAGCCCTCACAAGAAGGGCGCCGCTCTCCCCCGCCTTTTCAAGCATCTCCACTGTGAAATCCACCCCAACGGCCCTTGCCCTGCTGCTGAAGGGCTGGAGAAACCGTCCTGTGCCGCACCCCACATCAAGGACGAGCTCCTCCTTTCCAAGATCCATTATCCTGAGGTGATCGGCTATACCGATGGCGCGCACCGCCGCGACGATGGTCTCGGGCTCGTCAAGATCCTCATAGGTCTCTGCCCTCTTCTGATAGTATCGCTGAACACCTTTTTTCATGGCAAAAAGATTTAAGCAGCCCCCAATAAAAGGCTGTTGCATGACAGACCTACAAGAAGCGGTCTCTTTCCACGGCCATCTCTGCCCCATGTTCTATCTGGGCGTGCGTATGGGCGGTCTGGCCTTGAAGAAGCTGGACCGCGCCCGCGAGCGTGGTGTGAAGCTCCATGCCGTGGTGGAGTTCGCAAACTGCTTTGGAGACGGCATCCAGTATGTGACAGGCGCAACCTTTGGCAAGAACAACCTCCATCTTGCGGACAGGGGCAAGTTCGCAGCTTCTTTCTACGACCTGTCCTCCGGGAAAAACCTTCGCCTGAGGATGAAAAAAGATATTGTGGAGAAGGTGCTTGAATACGGCAGGGCGGGCAGGGATGTGAAGAGGCTCCCGCCAGCAGAGCGGGAGGAGGAGACAAGAAGGCTCATGGCCATGGGGCGGGAGATGGTGGAGCGGCTTAAAGGGCTGTCAGATGAAGAGCTCTTCGAGGTCACCGACGCCCCAGGATTCACGCCGCCCGAAGGCCCCTCCCTTGACTATGTAGTATGCCCGGGCTGCGGCGAGGTCACGCTGAAGGAATATGCTGAAAAAGGGCTCTGCGGCAGCTGTGGCTGAACAGGACGCGCGCCTGTCTTAAATCAACTGGCCATGTTATAGATGTCGCATTCAGGATGTGAAAGGCTTGACAATGAAAAGACCAATCCGGAACAGGGTGCAGATCGCTATCATCATATTCCTCCTCTACATAGGCTGGAGGTTCTACCTCTTCGTGACCTATTTCCAGAGGGGCATGGGCCTGTCCCCGCCTCCGCGCCCGGCTTCTGTGGAGGCCTTCCTCCCCATCAGCGCCCTCATAGCCTTCAGGGCTTGGATCTCAACAGGGGTCTTTGACCGAATTCATCCCGCCGGCCTTGCCATATTCCTCGCCATCATCATAACGTCGCTTTTGCTTAAGCGGGGTTTCTGCAGCTGGCTCTGCCCGATCGGGGCAGCGTCAGAGGGATTGTGGAAGACCGGCAAGAGGGTCTTTGGACAGAACTTCCTCCTCCCGCGGCCTGTGGACCTCCTGCTCATGCTCCCCAAATACCTGATACTCGCCTTTTTCCTCAAAGTCGCGCTTATAGACATGACAGGACCTGCAGCCCTGGGCTTTCTAAACGGCCCATATAACAAGATCGTTGACGCCCGGATGCTTGTGTTCTGGATAAAACCCGGTGTCCTGACCATTGAAGTCACCCTGCTGCTGATCGCCGCCTCCATCTTTGTCCAGAACTTCTGGTGCAGATATCTCTGCCCCTACGGGGCATTGCTCGGACTTTTGAGCCACATAAGCCCCCTGAAGGTGAGCCGCGACCCCGATGTGTGCATCAACTGCGGCGCCTGCACAAGGGCATGCCCAAATAGAATCGACGTTGACCGCACCACACGGGTTAGCGCCCTTGAATGCACCTCCTGCCTCATGTGCATTGACGCCTGCCCGGTTGACGCACTCTCCCTCAGATCAAATCCCGGGAACAGAGTCCTTGAAACCCGGCTCTATCCAGCGGCGCTTTTAGGCCTTTTCTTCCTCATAATCATCGTTGCAAAAGCAACCGGACACTGGCATACATCCATCACCACAGAGGAGTATGCGAGGCTCATACCCATCATGCACATGTTCAGCCACTAAAAAAACAGCCATGTTCTTCAAAGACGCTCTTTTGGGTTTTAGAATGCGAATCCCCCTAGCAGAAGAGCCCGCGCCCCGTGATACATGGGCTAGTTAAGCCTCGCTCACAGAGCTGCCGAACTTCCCATTTTCAAAAGACATCTTCACAGAGTCAAAAGA
>RFHW01000041.1 GCA_003695745.1 Methanobacteriota archaeon
ATATCCTGGAGTGGCTGATATGGCCGCCGTGGGGCACATGCAGGCCCATCATGGTGTCGCCGCACCTGGCAAGCGCCGAGTAGGTGGAGAGGTTTGCAATGACCCCGCTTGTGGCCTGCACGTTCACGTGCCTTGCCCGAAAGAGCTTTTTTGCAAGCTTCACCGCGAGCCTCTCGATCTCGTCGATATAGGCGCAGCCCTGATAGAAGCGCTCGCCCGGCTGGCCCTCGGCATAGCGGTGGCTCAGGTCCGTTGCCATCATCTCACGAACGGCATGGCTTGTGAGGTTCTCGGAGGCGATCATGGGCAGGGTCTGGTCCATCCAGGCATGATGCCTCTTCACAAGGCTCCTCACCTTATCTATGGCTTCTTTGCTCATAGGACATTCAGCTCCTTTATCCGGGCGGCTATCTCCTCAGCAGCCTTATCAGGCTCCGGGGCATTGTAGATCGCCCTTCCAACGATCTCGAAATCCGCCCCTGCCGACAGGGCAGAGCCAACGGCGGCCCCCTGCGCCTTCACACCAGGCGATATGATCGGGAGGTCTCCCACAATAGGCCTGAGCGTTTTTATGGTTTGCGGTCTCGTCGCCGGCGCCACGATACCTGCAGCAAAACCCCTGGCATGCTCTGCGATCTCCCGCGAGTGCCCGGAGAGGTAATCCTCTGCGCCGGGGTGGCTCATGTCAGCCACCACAAAGACCCTGGCCACCTCGCTGCAGGCCTCCACCACATCACGCCCCAGGAACCCCTGCACAATGACATAGTCGGCCCCGGCCTCCACAGCCAGCCTGCATATCCCGGCGCTCACATGGGGCACATCGGCCACCTTGAGATCGGCGATAACGGGCTTCCCCAGCCTCTTCAGCTCAGAGAGGACATCAAGCCCTGCCGAGAGGATCAGCGGATAACCGGTCTTGACCGCATCTATGTGGGGGGACGCAGCCTCTGCTATCTCAAGCCCCCTCTCTCTATCTGTCACGTCAAGGGCGAGTATGACCCCTGACCTCCTCACATCCAAAAGGTCCATGCCAGATATGGTAACAGCTCCTTATGGCAGCCTATCACCTTTATCTCATATTAAGTTTTTCGCCTTTCACTCCAACGACTTATACCTCGTACGATGTGAGTTAGATATATTAAGGCAGAGAGGACCTTGTTTATCTATGGATATGGACCCAGAGGTCAAAGGTGCGGTGAAGTTCCACGGGCACCTCTGCTTCGGTCTTGCCGTGGGCATCGCCGCAACAAGACTTGCCATGGAGCGCCTTGCCACCGGGAAGGCCGTGGGCGAGGAGGTAGTGGCCATCGCCGAGAACAGCTCCTGCGCCGTTGACGCCATACAGTTCCTGGCAGGGACAACCCTCGGCCGCGGGAACCTGATAGTCAATGACTGGGGCAAACACGCCTATACCTTCGCCCGGAGAGATGACGGCAGGGCAGTGCGCCTCTCACTCAGATATGAGGCATTCAAGGACATCCATGACCGGGAAAAACGCATGGAAAAGATCCTCTCCTCCAGGGGCGAAGAGGTGTTCAACATCCGCGATGTGAAGATAGAGCTTCCTCCTGAGGCCGAGGTGGTCAGCTCTATTCAGTGCAGCTCATGCAAGGAGCCTGTCATGAGGACACGCACCAGGACCGTTGAAGGCGAGGTCTACTGCATCCCCTGTTATGAAAAGGTTTATATTCAACCATCGGGATAGAGTTTTCACAAGGGATTGAAATGGGCATTAAAGGCTTTCTGACAAAACTTGTCACCGGCGGGTCGCAGGACACCTATTCCAGGACGCGTGGCACAGAGGGGTATGTGAGGCTTGAGACTGAGGCCGATTTTGCGGCAGGGCTCAACGCCCCGGAGAGATATGTAAGCGTCTATAAGCTCAGAGGATTCTCAGATGTAGACGGCTGCACCGGCCAGCTGAGCGAGGGCAATATCGTCCTCCTCGATATAAAACCCCTTGCAGACAGGAGCATGACAGAGCTCAAACACGCCATCGACGAGATCAAGGAGATATGTGTATCCATGGGGGCTGACATCGCCGGGCTCGGGGAGAACCACCTCATACTCACACCGCCCAACGTGAAGATACTGCGGGCAAAGGGAGATGGATTCGAAAGCACGATGAAGAGAATCCGGAGCCAGATGGCCTAAAAGCCCATCATCCACGGCAGGCCAAGGGGACGTGATATCTGTTGGACTTTCTGCTCTTTCTAAACGACTTCGACAGGAGGTACATGGAGCCCGCCCTTCCGGACCCATGCGGCCCTGTGAGATACACCCTCCCGATAAGGGAGGAGGCCGACCTCCTGACAAAGGTGATAAAGTCAAAGAACGCGAGCGTGGAGATACCTGAGTTCGACCTCAGGATCCTGCCGGGATCGAACTCCAGAGGCCTTGTCTGCGACGTTCACGGCCTTCTTTCAAGGATCGAGGACGCCATACGCATGGGAAGGAGCCTTGAGGATGTGAAAAAAGAGGGGCTCCTTGAAAAGGTGGAGCGCCTGAAAGAAGGAAGGGCCCAGGCAACGCTCGTAATCATAGACCCCTCAGGCCTGAGCCTCGTCACCGGCAACGCCGTAAAAGAGCTGCTCAACACCTAAGGCGACGAAAGGATCTCTGTCTTCCTCACTTCAAGCCGCTTCAAGGGATAGATCTTCCCGGCCTCACGATACATTGCCGAAGGGATCTTCCCAATCACCACATCGTGTATGAACGTGTCAAGGTCCATCTTCTTGGCATGCCTTGCAGCCACATCATGAAGTATCTTTCGTATGAGCTTCTCCTGCAGCACCTGCGCCCTCCCCAAGGCCAGGGCAAGGGCCTTTATCCGCACCTTAACACCGTCCTTTGTGACAACGTCGCTCACACCCTCGATGCGGGTGGTCTTGCGCCTGATAAGGCTCCGCATATACTCCCGGGTGATCATATGCCCCACGAACCGGGTCTTCGCCATCTTCTCATGGACCTCGATGATCTGGAACTTGAGGATCACATGCTGCTTTGAAAAGTTGCCTGTGAGCGTGCTCAACGGGACCTCAATGGTCCGCCCTACAAGGTTCGAGGGGTCTGAGCTGAAGGTCTCACCGATCTCCTGCTCCCCGAACATAGGCGGAGCTATGATGTCATACCACTTCTTGGTCTTCCAGGTGTCGATCTTCCTGCGCTGTCGCTTCACCTTTGCCATAGTATCAAACCATGCTGATAGTTAAGTTAATGAAGGAATCCCTACAACAGTCACCATATATAAAAATATGCATTGATCACACGAACAGCCCTTCCGGCATTGTGGGCAGCTCTCTGCCGATGTATTTCTTTATCTCTTCTGGCCAGTTATGGTAGTCGAATCCGTGTCTGAGCAGGAAGACGTAGGCCCATCGAGTCGGGCTTATGCCGGCGCAGCCTGACCAGAGGGCCCTGCCCTTCTTCTCCTTCCAGCGGAAGTTTCTGGCGTAGTGGTCTTCGTGGACGTGGAAGCTGGCTATCTCCAGCTCGCGCTCAGGTCGGGAGGCGGTCTCAAAGGGCAGGGAGACTGTGAGGTCGTAGGTGCGCACATAGTCGCGGTCCTCCTCACCAGCGGCTTCCCCTGCATGCTCCAGATAAACAGCGGTGGTGGCATCTATCCGCCACTCCAGATCGAAGATCTTGTCCACGATCTCAAGGGCGCGGTCCCGCACCGCGTCTCTGATGGAGATGGCGTCCTCTGGCGAGCCTATCCAGACGAACTCCATCCTTTTGAACTCGCTCAGACGCTCAAGGCCTTTCAGGCCGCCGCTCTCATACCTCCACGTGGGGCCGTAGGCGTCGACGAACTTCACCGGCAGCTTGTCCCGATCCACGACGCGGCCGCTCCATATGTCGTAGAAGGGCTCGCACTGGGCGTAGGCGAGGGAGAACTCAGGAGGCGACAGGTTCTCCATGAGCCCCTCTGGATCGGTCTGTCCTGTTATCTTGACCCTGTCGCGGTATTCCTCCCACTCCCTTGGGTCTCTTGTCCTTGGCGGGCAGACCCACCACATCTCGTTGGGTATGCCGAAGAGCTGGCCCTTCTTTTTCTGCACATCAAGGGGGACGATCTTGGGGAGCATGACCTCTGAGAAGCCGAGGGGCCGGGCAACGGTGTCCATGACAAGGTCTTCAACGGCCCGCCACAGCGCCGCATAGGGCGGCAGTATGGTCCAGACCCCGCTTGCCACGTGCTTCACCCAGTTTCTTCTGGCAAGCTCCTCTGTGGGGTCCTCTCTAAGCCGATATTTCTCCAGTCTCTCGCCGCTTTTTTTAACGGTCCTTGAGAACTCCGCCTTTCCCGAGACCTCGGCCTCTTTTATCTTCTCCTCAAGGCGCCTGAGCAGCCGGTCCACATATTTCCTCTCAAGGGCGGTCTCGTCCAGGTCCTTCAGGACGAGATGGGCTGTGCCGTCCTCCACGTCCATCCTCTCCACAAAGGGGAGCCGGATGCTCCCTCTGGGCTGACCTGGCAGCGGATACCATATCTCGTAGCTCTTCACATCAACGGCCCTCACCCCGATGCCCTGCTCCCGTCCAAGCCTCTCTGACAGCCTTTTTTTGATCCGCATTATGGCGTCGTGGGGTCTCACATGCCGGCCCGATTCTATGGTCAGCGTGACCCGGTCGTCTCCTATATCCGCCTCCCTGATCAGAGCGCCCTCCTCTCCCTTTGGCACGCCTTTTTGCAGCACCTCCTCTGCATCCTTCAAAAGCCCTTTCAGCGCCTCCCTGTCCTTCACCCTCCCGCTCAGCTCAAGCACTGCCTTCAATAGAAACCTCATTCACACAGCCTCTCCTTCACCACAGGTTGTTCCCTGACCAAAGCCCCAGACCCTCCTCCTCAGACTGCGGGGTCCCTTCCAGCGCATCAAGGAGTATGCCATAGTACTCCAGGAGGTGCTCGATGGTGTGGAGCCGGGCGTTCTGGGAAAAGGTCCTGTTCGCCTCCAGTATCTTCTCGATAAAGCTGCCCACCGTCTCTTTCAATTGTGAAAACTCCCTCTTGCTCTTGATGTTGAAGAGGAAGTCCCGCTCAAGATACTTGCAGAAGTCAAGGATGAAAGAGAGTATCACATATCTGTTTGCGAAGCTCTCCCTGTCCATCTCGGAGATGAGGTTGATGAACTCCTCTATCTGCCTGTTCAGATCCTCCTTTGACACCACGTCGGCGAAGAAGTCGTTGTTCCGCCTCAGGTTTGTGTAGCTGTTGGCCGCCCTCCCTTCCTTCTCATCTCGGTATGCCTTCAGCGCAAGATCAAACTCTTTCCCGGTGAACATAGGTTTAAATCCAGTTCATTGAATAAATATTTAATGACAGCCTGCTGTATAGGTTGCTATATTTAAAAAAGGAGGCGATATGAATGGATGCTGTAAAAACAGGTATTGAAGGGCTTGACTCCCTTTTTGCAGACGGCGGCCTGCCGAGAGGGAACTCGGTGCTCTTGCTCGGCGGGCCGGGCGCAGGCAAGACCATCTTTGCGACGCAGTACCTCTACGAGGGCGCCACACAGTACGGCGAGAACGGGATCTTCGTGTCTCTTCTGGAGCACCCTGACAGGATAAGCGAGCACATGGCCCGCTTTGGATGGGACCTTGCCGCTCTCGGTGAGGAGGGCAAGCTCACCATCATAGACGCCGTTACAGAGAGGGTTAAAAAGAGAGACATCGATTCGGAGGTTGCAAAGAGAGGGCTTGACATGACCCACCTCCTCGGGATCATAGAGAAGACGGTGAAAAGCACCGATGCCAAGAGGGTTGTGATAGACGCCATCTCGGCGCTGTCCCTGAGCCTCTCAGACATCTTTCAGGTTAGAACAGAGATGCTCCGCCTCTCGCTCGGCCTTGCAGAGCTCGGGACCACAGCGCTGATCATCAGCGAATCCCCTGCTGCCAACATAGGCTCCACAGAGTTCCCGGTTGAGACCTTCCTCTTTGACGGCATAATAACGCTGCACCTCGACAACGAGGCCCAGAAGCGCAAGCTCGCCATCAGAAAGATGCGCGGTGCAAAACACGCCATTGGAAGCTACAACTTCGACATAACAGACAACGGCATACGGCTGATCTCTTAGCCCCTGTATATGGCGAGGGCCTTGAAGAGCAGCTTCGCCGCCAGAACACGTGTGTAGAGGTCGTAGACCGGGGAGACCTCGCAGAGATCAGCCCCCAGGAGCCTGCTACCCCTAAGGAAGCGGAAGGCCTTCACCGCATCCCGATAGGATATGCCTCCCGGCTCAGGGTTGCACACCCCCGGCGCCTCCCCCGGGTCCACAACATCGAGGTCGATGGAGAGATAGACCTCCCGCCCCTCAACGTGCTCCGCTATCTGCCGGCACGCCTCCTCAATATCCTCATGGAACTGGGAGGCAGCTATGTACCTGAGACCATCCTTCTCAGCGGCATCCAGCTCCTCCTTTGAGGCGCTTCTAACACCCGCCACAAGGATGTTCCCTGCTCCAACGAGCTCTGCAAGCCTCCTTGTAGAGGCGGCGTGGGAAAAGCGGTTCCCTATGTAGTCCTCCCTGTAGTCGAGATGGGCGTCGAATATGATGTAGGCGGCCTTTTTCTCCAGGGCCCTGGCCGCAAAATAGGTGATGGTGTGCTCGCCGCCGAGACAGAGGGGGGTCACGCCTCTTTCCAACACCTCTCTCACGGCCTCTGCCGCCCTCTTTGCGGTTTCATCAAAATCCCCCTGGGACACCTCCACATCCCCCACGTCGCATATCCTGAGGGAAAGGAGGTCAAAGCCCTCCTCCATATCATAGTCTTCCAGGTCCCTGGACGCCTCTCTTATGGCCCCCGGACCTAATCTGGAGCCTGTGCGGTAGGATTCGCTTGAGTCATAGGGAATCCCGATAACAGCGAACTCCGCCTCATCGAGGGTGAGCTCTCTTCGCCCGAAGGTCTGGGGAACAGTGTGCATCAGCCCCCTCTGACACGCACGATCTTCCTTCTGCCCATTGTCTGGATATATTCCACTTCCGCCCCTTCCACAGGCGTGCCTTCAAGGTCATCGGGTATGGTGGCCTCAAAGGACTCATAGGTCTCCATGTCCATGAGCCCCAGGGTGTTGCCGTGCATATGTGTGATCTGGGCGATCTTGCGCTCTATGATGGGCGTCTCCACCTTGGCGCTCACAGGCTTCACCAAACTGCGTCTCTGGTTGTCCAGTATGCCCATGCCTTCGACACGGGCCTTCATGGACCCGTGCTTGCCTGTCTTTGCCGTCTGGTAGCTCACTATACGGCAGGGCTCGCCGTCCAAGACGATGTAGCTTCCCACTTTGAGTGTTCTGAGCTCGACCTGTTTCGTTGCCAAAATAACCACCTGCAGCCTTGAGAACGACCTTGACATATATAAAATTTCCTTGGGCCCGCTGCCCATGTTTCAGACGCACCCCCATGCCATCAAGATCAAAAACGTTGAACGATTTCCAGAGCCGATTGACCCTTATCAACTAAACTCAAAGCGATTCACACCTCCCCAATCCTTCTACTATATCCGCCGTGACTTCGGCCAAAATAGAAAGCCCCTGATAACGAGCTTTATGAAATAATCCTTAGATAAACCTCTGCAGCCGTTTGATTGAGTCATCTTTTTATTCCTTGCCGGAAGGATGACCGAAACTTTTAAATAGGATATGCTACATTCTTATAGCAATATAAATTAGTAGCAATATGGCACTATATCAATGATAAACATATCAACCCCTGCGGAAGGTGATGATTTTTTTGATAGAGAAGAGGACATAAAACATATTAAAGAGCTTCTCCAAAACGGAAATAATGTTCTCTTACTCTCCCCCAGGAAATTCGGAAAGTCCTCGATCCTTAGAAGAATCTCACTGGAATCCAGTGAAATAATCTACATAGACCTCCAGACAGTGAGAACCTTTGAAGGCTTTTTCTCTTACTGGCTCTATTATGCCGGGACAAAGGGGATTATAAAAAAGATAACAGAAAAATTTTCTGACATCAAGGAGGTATTAGAAAGGATAGAAAAATTCTCAATAAGTGTGGAGGGTGCTTCTGTCGAATTACTTCCACGCATCAAAAACTGGCAGGACTGGACAGACCGCCTCGTAAAGGAGCTCGATAAAATAGAAAACGTCGTAATAATATTTGATGAATTTCCTGATATGATTGAGAACTTTATTGATAACTACACTAAAAAAGAGGTGAGAGACTTCCTTAGATGGTTTTCAGGGATTACGGAGAAATATCCGAAAATATGTTACATTATATGCGGATCAGTCTGCCTAGATTTTGTTGTCAGGGAACTGAAATTTCCTCGTGCCTTCATGAACTTTAAACGCTATGAACTTGAAATGATGTCAAGCGAAAAAGCAGCTGAACTGTTCGAAAAGAAACTTGTTGAAGCTGGGCTAAAACCTACCGCAGAGGCCACAAAGAGGATGCTTGATATTGTTGACCCGATACCCTGGTTTATTTTGCTCTTGGCTTATGACATTTACAGCAACAGGGCACATTTGTCAGAACAACGGGTAAAGAAAGGAGATATTGACCGCGCATATCGAAATATTTTAGGCTATAGAGAATTCAATTATTACCTCCACAGGCTGGAAAAATATTCCAGAGAGCATTATGATGTCGGTAAGAAACTATTATACGAGCTCTCCAAAGATGAATGTCTGAGCAGTGAAGAGCTTTGGGGACCATACCAATACGTTACAGATGGCGGTAACGAGGATTCTTTTTTTCATCTGCTTGCAGATTTAGAGAATGATTTTTATATCAAATACGACGAGGAAAGAGGCGGCTACAGGTTTTATTCTAAGGTCCTCCGTGATTGGTGGGGAAAATTATTCCGGTGATAAGACGATGGCAGAGTTTCTATTATTTAATCCGGCCAAAATGGAAAAAGAGGACCTTTATTTTTATTTCACAGGGAGGGAGAAGATCTTAAGGGACGTATTAAATGATCTTGTCCAATTTAAAAGCCGCCAGCACTACCTTATAATCGGCTCCAGAGGCATGGGGAAAACCTATCTCCTAGTCCTAATCGAAAATAAAGTAAAAGATAAGCCAGAACTTTCTAAGAATTATATCCCCATCCCCCTGCTGGAGGAACAGTTTTTCATCACTGGTATGGAGGACCTTTTATATTGGATTCTAAAAACTTACAATGAAAAAGGGGGAGGCGAGGTAGAATTAAAAGAAAGGGGAGAAGAAACTTATGAAACGCTCTACGAAAAGGTGGCTCAAGTTAGGAGGATGGGTAAAAGATTTCTCGTGCTTTTTGACAATTTTGACAGGTTTGTAAAGGCTTTCCCCGATAAAGAACTTGAGATGAAAAAACTCAGAAGACTTTTGATAACCGAAGATTTTATGACGTTTGTTGCTGCAGCCCCATCATTTTTTGAAGAGCTTGAAAGATATGAGAAGCCACTTTATCGCCACTTTGCTCCAATATACC
>RFHW01000042.1 GCA_003695745.1 Methanobacteriota archaeon
AAAGAAGGGCTTCCCCCAGAGGACCACTCCCTCTCTCGCCACGTTCTCAATGAAAGACTCATCGACGCCCTTGAGATTGGACAGTGTGATCTGCACACCTCTCTCGCTACCGGCCCGTGCAAAGGCCTCCACTATCCCCCGCCTGGCTTTCTCAGCCACCTCGGTCTTCTCAGGATCCACAGGTGTGTCCAAGACCAACAGGAGATCCACATCCGACCTTCGATCCTCCTCGCCCCTTGCAAAACTCCCATAGAGGATGAGCTGCTTCAACCCCTGTATCCCTTCAGCCGCGGCAACAAGCTCTGGCAGAAGCTCCCTCAGCTCCCTGCTCAACCGAGCCATCGCTTAATGACCTCCAGGTTCTTTTGCGCCTGCTTCACGATATCGCCGTTTCCCTTTCTCCCATAGAACCTGCCCGCCCTCAGGCCATCTATGGACTCGAAGGCCAGGGACACCTCCAACTCGCCTTTCTTCCTCAGGAACCCCGGTATCTGCTGGTGCTTCTCAGGATGCTCGCCATATCGCTCTTCCAAACCAGCCGCCGCATAGTGATGGGCCGCGCCGAAGACCAGCTCAATAATGGCCTTAACATGCCGTTCAGGTTCTGCCATCAGCTCCCGGGCGCTCTCCTCAAGCTGGTTCCCGGTTTCACGATGTCCTTCTGATTTCAATCTATCTACCCTGTTATTAAAGTAACAATTAACTATTATTTAAGGCTTTTGGTTACTTAAATAACACAAAAAGTATTACCATAGACAGAAGAATGGAGTCCACGTGAGCCCATGGTTTTGGCAGGGACTATAACTTTCTGCTCAGGAAGCTCGCCGAAGGCGAGAAGCCCTCGAAATTCAAGCACTCGATTAAATGGTGGTAAGAGGGTTGACGGGGTCGATGAAAATGAATCCGTCCGGTTCTATGCCTGGGCAGCTGCGTATCTGCTGGCGGGCCTCTGGACCACCGGTCTTTAAAAATATTTATATACTCCCGTGTTTAAAACCCTAATCCTATAGGAGGTTTATATAAATGGAAGGTTCCACGATCAAGATAGAGAATGTTGTCGCCTCATCGACACTGGGGGTGGATATCGACCTTGAGAAGGTTGCCATCTCACTGAAGAACATCGAGTACGAGCCTGAGCAGTTCCCGGGGCTTGTCTTTCATCTGGACAAGCCGAAGACGGCCGCTCTCATATTCGGCTCCGGCAAGATCGTGTGCACAGGGGCCAAGAGCATTGAAGAGGTGCACAAGGCAATAGAGGCCACTGTCCAGAAGATCAGGGAGACAGGGATAGACATACCTGCCAATCCACCTGTGCAGGTGCAGAACATCGTTGCCTCGGGGAATCTGCATGCCGAGCTGAATCTCGACGCCATAGCGATAGCCCTTGACAGGACAGAGTATGAGCCTGAGCAGTTCCCGGGGCTTGTATACAGGATGACAGACCCCAAGGTTGTGGTGCTTCTCTTTGGCTCCGGCAAGATGGTGTGCACCGGGGCCAAGACACCGGAGGATGCGGAGCTTGCTGTGGAGAGGGTGGGCAAGAAGCTTAGGGAGATCGGCCTCCTGTAGATGTCCTCGGCTGTTACCCTGCAGGTGCCACAGACGTGCCCAAAGCTTTAAGGCATTGTAAGTATAAATAGGTATCATGTTCTATGAGCTGCTTGGACGTATAACCTTCCTGGCCGTCATGGCCTTGGCAGCCCTGCTGCTGGTCTCTTTGATCCTGGGGATACTGCTTGTGAAGAAAAAAAGGATACTCCTGCCCAAGATACTCCTCTTCACAGTGGACCACTTTTATTTCCAGCTCAAGAAGGTGGCCTCCATGTTCGGGGTGAGGGAGAGCATTGTGGACCAGATAGGGATCGAGCTTCGCAACACCCTGGGCGCCCAGAGCTTTGCCATGGTGGAGCCAAAGGACCGGATCCTCGTTGTCCCCCAGTGTCTGCGCCACCCCAAGTGTCCGGCGAGGCTTGATTCCACAGAGGGCATCCTCTGCAAGGAGTGCGGGTTGTGTGTTGTGAAGGATCTGAAGGGTGAGGCCGAGAGGCTGGGATACAGGTTCTACACGGTTCCGGGGGGACGTTTTGTGGAGCGCATCGTAAAGAGGGTCAGGCCGAAGGCAGCCCTTGGCGTCGCATGTTACAAGGACCTGAACATGGCCATGCATGAGCTTTCAAGGTCGCGGTTCGCGGTCCAGGGTGTGCCCCTTGTGAGGGACGGCTGCGTGGGCACGGAGGTGAATCTCAGGGAGGTCTTCGAGAGGATGAGGCTCGGCATAGAGGATGCTGTGGCTTCAGTCTCGCCCTGTGAGGAAAAGACCCATCTCTCCGGGAGATAAGGCCGGCTTTCTGCCCTGTGTTTCATATGCCATGGTAAGTTTAATAATGGAAAAGGTGGCAGATTATCTTTTATGGGCAGCTGGGAAGACCTGGATTTCATAAAGAGGCTCAAGGCCTCGGACGTGATGCTCAGTAACCAGGTGAACAGCGTTGCAGTGAAAAGAGACGGTGTGATCGTGGGGCTGCTCACAGACAAGGACTTTCTGCGCGCCTTCACATCGATGGAGGATTTCAAGGACCGCAGGGTCTCTGAGCTGATGCTGCCCTCTCTTGTGGCGGTCAACCCTGACATGTCCCTTATAGAGGCCACGGAGAGGATGGGCAAAAACAACGTGACCCATCTCTTTGTGAGGGATCAGGGGGAGATCGTCGGCCTCATCTCCCTGAAGGATGTTTTAAACGTATTCTATGGTGCTGTAGTGGAAGCGGTTGGCAGATGAAGATCGACACCATCACAGACAACCACATGCACCTCGACCCACTGAATGGAATGGGTCTTGAGGCTGCGAAGCGCTTCCAGCGGGCAGGGGGCACTTGCCTTTTCCTCGTGAACAAGATGTCCGGGGATTACGGGATACAAGTCAGGGGCGCCGGGGATTTTGAGGCTGTCTTTGACAGGACGATAGCGCTCAAAGAGAGGATCAGCAGAGAGACAGGCTTAACTGTCTTTGCCGTGGTCGGTGTTCATCCTGCAGAGTTCGCCGGTCTCTGCAAGGACAGGGGTGTTGAAGAGGCGCTGGAGATCTCAAAAAAGGCCGTTGAACTGGCTGGAGAGAGGGTGGCTGAAGGCAGGGCGACGGCCCTTGGTGAGATGGGGAGGCCGCACTTTGAGGTGGAAGCAGAGGTCTTTGAGGCGTCGAACCTGCTCCTGGAGCATGCCATGGCCGTTGCCCGTGATGTTGGCTGCGCCATCCAGATCCATGCCGAATCCTCGTCAGAAGCGCTTTTTGAAGACCTCTCCAGGATGGCAAAGAAAACAGGTTTAAACCCGGAGAAGGTGGTGAAGCATTTCTCAGGACCGCAGGTGGCCCTTGCAGAAACCTATGGGATAATGCCCAGCGTTCTATCGGCCTATGAGAACATAAGAGCGGCCATAGGCGAAGGCATGCGTTTCCTCATGGAATCGGACTACATCGACGACAACAGGAGGCCCGGCGCTGTGCTGGGCCCCAAGAACGTGCCAAGGACGACATTGAAACTTGTTGAAGAGGCTTTGATCACCGCTGAAGACGCGGCAAAGATCCACAGGGACAACGTGGAAGAGACCTATGGGGTGGAGAT
>RFHW01000043.1 GCA_003695745.1 Methanobacteriota archaeon
GAGGGAGAAGGGCGCGCCCTATGGCGTGGGTCTTCCTGTGCCGCCTGCAATCGACCTTGAATCATACATGGTGGATGTGCCGGGCTACACCAAGAGCCAGGTTGGAGCCGGCATCGAATACGACATGAGCGCAAGGTACACAAAGAGGATAGGCCAGACAGTGATCGTGGAGATATACAGGCGGGCCGACGAGGCCGATGCCCGGGCCTGGGTGGACCAGATTCAGTTCTCCCCTGGAGTGGAGAGCCGCGGCTGGAATTCGACCACCTTCATGGGGTATCCTGCGAGCGTTAAGAGCGTGACCTACACGGCCTCGGACAACCTGAACGAGGAGATCTTCCTGAGGGTTGCAGTAGGGAATCTCGGCGTGTTCTCAAAGTTCACCCAGAGCGTCCGGAAGTCAGATGCCGATCTCCTTCTCCACCCTGAGGTGGCCCGTGCCATGGTGGATGAGGTCACGGCCGCAGTCGTTAAAGCAATAGAGGAGAGCCAGTGATGGGGGTGCCCGGCGAAGAGAGTGGACGATATAACAGGGTGCAGGCTCCATCGGACGGTCCTTTAATTCGCTGAAAAGAGGTCTCTATGTGTAATATGGGTAGTATTCGGACTCGCTGTTCACCTTCTTGGCCTTCACAACGTCCTTGAGGGCCACGATGCCGGTGAGCTTCTTATTCTTCACCACAGGCAGGCGTCTTATGAGGTGGGCTGCCATGATCTTGGCCGCCTTCTCCACCGTCTCCTCCTCATCTATGGTTTTCAGGTCTGTTGTCATCACGTCCTTCACCGGGGTGTCGAGGGCTCTTCCTTCTGCGACGACCTTGTATATGATGTCTGTCTCGGTGATGATGCCTAAAGGGCGGTCCTTGTCATCGGTGATGATGAGGGAGCCTATCTTCGCATCTTTCATCTGCCGTGCGGCATCGTATATGGTGGCCGAGGGCTGTACCGTGACAGCAGGCTTTGACATGATGTTCTTCACAAGCGCCATTTCTACCACAGAGATATTGCCGTTCAAAAGATATAATGTTATCGGTCTTTCGCCGTGTTCATGGGGCTGTCAAGGATTAACTTTATATATGAAAAAGAGAAATTTCCCTAAAAACAGGCTGTTCAAGAGGATTTACGAGGAGGTGTTATAGGTGGCTCCCATCCTTTTAGTAGTTGCGGCCTTCGCGGTGATAGGCGCCGGCCTCAAGCTGATTGATGAGGCCTTTGATGAGGGGACCTTTGAGAAGGGAAGGGCCTCTGCCATTGCCTTCCTGCTTCTCCTGATCTGGATAGGGATCTCGGCCCTTGATGAGGGTTCGGCCACCATACTCCTGTCCATACTCACAGGCGTGCTCCTCACAGGGAAGATCGACAACAAGGTCTTCGGGCTCTGCACCGCCACCATCCTTGGCGTGCTCCTTTTCCTGCAGCGGCTCCTCTGGCCTCCCCTGCTGTTCCTGACCGGTGCAGGCGTCATCGATGAGAAGGGCAACGACTACGTGGACGCCCATCGGGCCAACCGGTTCGTGAGCTTCTTCTTCCTCCACCGCTTCACCATGAAGATAGGCGTGGCCCTGGTCTGCGCTGCAGGGGTCTTCCCATGGCATTATCTCCTGGCCTTCCTGCTCTTTGACATAGGCTATGACACAGTCGGCATCCTCAGCCGCCACTACAGCCGGGCGCAGGACGGTGTGGGTGAGACACGGTCCCCTGGCAGGGACATACCTGCTGTGACCCTGGCTCTCCAGTGCCACGAGTAGGATTTCCGGGCGTCTGCAGAGCTCTTTTTGCCTGCGCAGAATGCAGGGGGACAGTCACCTTTATATATATGTTTAAACAAAAATCTATTGGTGAAGACCTTGGAAGCCTCGACCATTATGCGTAAAAAGGAACCAGTCTCAAGGGATGTAAGAGAGCTTCAGCTGAAGATAATCGACCTAGAGAACAAGCTCGCCACACTGGAAAAGAAAGGCGCCCGCATAAGGCCCATCGACCTCATCACCATATCCTTCTTTGCCACCATAAACAGCGCCATAATCGTGGTCACCATACTCCTGCTGCTTTTTTTAAAGATGAAGCTCCTATAGAAATCCCATGGAGTATGAGAGCCTCATAATCGACGCCCTGCTGGAAGCGGGCGCAAAACCGGTCTCTGGCGAGGAGCTTGCAGGGAGGCTCGGCATATCCCGGACCGCTGTGTGGAAGCACATCAGAGCGCTTCAGAGAGAGGGATATCACATAGAGGTGCTGAGGGGAAGGGGATATGCGCTGAAAGGGCTGAGCAGCCGGCCCCTTGAAAGGGAGGTGAGAAGAGGCCTTTCCACCAGGCGCTTTGGGAAGCGGGTCATCTACTATGAAAGGGTGGGTTCAACAAACGATGTGGCGCGGGAGCTTGCAAGGCAGGGCGCCGAGGAGGGGACAGTGGTCATCGCCGGGGAGCAGACCAGAGGCCGGGGCAGGCTTGACCGGAGCTGGGAATCCCCTGAAGGCGGGGTATTCCTCTCCCTTATTGTGCGGCCCCATATCCCTCCTGCGGCCATCTCACGGCTCAGCCTCCTTGCAGGTCTTGCCGCCGCAAAGGCCGCTGAATCCTTCAGCGGCGTTCCCATAGGGCTCAAATGGCCCAACGACCTCATGGTGGATGACAGAAAGGTGGGCGGGGTGCTCTGCGAGATGGAGGGCGAGGCTGAACGGGTGGACTTCGCGATTGTGGGCATCGGCATAGACGCAAACTGCGACGTCTCAGTGGACATACCCACCACGTCCCTCAAGAAGGAGGCCGGCGCAGCTGTGGATATCACAGGGCTGATAAGGGAGGTGCTGAGGGTGTTTGAGAACCTTTATGAAGGGTTCCTCCGAGGCGCCGCAGATTTTCTGGAGGATTATAAGGAGAGGTCCCAGACCCTTGGAAAGGATGTGAAGATACTCCAGCCAAAAAGGGAGATCGCTGGAAAGGCCGTGGACATAGACGGGGAGGGCGCCCTTGTGCTCAGGCTACGGGACGGCTCATATGAGAGGGTGCTTTCAGGGGACTGCATCCATCTGAGATAGCCGTAATGTTTATTAGCGATGGCAAGCCTGTATATGGGTAGGATGGACTGGTATGGGATGTCCAGCTGAAGGTGCAGGGACATGAGCAGATACATGTGTGTGGAGGAAGGGCTCGGAGAGAGGTGGGTTATGAGGGCACAGGGCATAACATTGTCTCACGAGGAGGATGGCGAGGCTCAGGAGGGGCGAGGGAGGGTGCTGCCCAGCTGGATACGGCGGCGGTGCATGGGGATCTCCATAGGAGCCACCGGCTGGGCGCTGCTCCTCTTCTACCTCGTCTATGAATATGAGGAGTACGGCAGCCTCGCCGGCCTGCTGGCCCATGTTGGCAACCCAAACCCAATACCCATGGCCTTCCATGTGATGGTCTTTCTGGCCCCTGCAATCTCCATGTTCTTTGGTTATCTGACCGAGAAGAAGATGGCGCTGGAGCATGAGGTGAGGGGGGCGAAGGGACTGGTGCACAGCATAATCAATGGCTCTGCCGACGCCATCGTCACCACAGCCAAAGATGGGACCATAACCACATGGAACAAGGGGGCTGAGGAGCTCTACGGCTACAGGGCAGAGGAGGTTCTGGGAAGACCTGTGAACGGCATATATCCTGAGGAGCTCAAGGCCGAGAGGCGGAAGTGGCAGAGGGCCATAGCCGATGGCAGGACGCTGAGAAACATCCCGGCCCGGATATATAATAAGAAGGGCGAGCTTGTGGAGATCAGCCTCTCCCTTTCGCCGCTGAAGGATGAGAGCGGCGCGGTGATCGGAGCGGTGGGTGTCTCAAAGGAGGTGACAGAGCACCGGCGGATGGAGGAGGAGATAGCGGCTGAGAAGATCAAGCTTGAGAGCATCGTCAGTGGGATCGGCGCCGGCCTCTCCCTCCTTGATTCAGAGGCCAAGGTCGTCTGGGCCAACGAGGTGCTTCAGGATTGGTTCGGACCCCTTGAGAATATCAGGGGGAGACGCTGCTATGAGCTCTGCAATGTCAAAGACCCAGAAAGAGAATGCGCCGCCCTGCGCACATTGAGGAGCGGGCAGGTAGAGCATTGCGAGACCTTTGCCAAAGACCGCAATGGTGTGGGAAGGTATTTCCAGCTCACCACAGCCCCCATAAAGGACAAGGCTGGAAAGACGGTCCAGATCGTTGAGCTCACCCAGGACATCACTGAGAGGAAGGAGGCTGAGAAGGCGCTGCGGGAGAAGATGGAGGAGCTTGAGAGGTGGCAGAAGCACACCGTGGGCAGGGAGGTGAGGATGGCGGAGCTGAAAAAGAGGATCAGGGAGCTTGAGGCGGAGGTGGAGAGGCTGAAAAAGAAGAGAGGAAGGTAGGTTTTTTCAGGCCCTGTCCCTCTCGTCTGCGAAGGGCTCCTTTGGAAGGAGCGCTGTTCCAAGCCCGGCTGCGGCCACTGCCTTCAGGATGTCGCCGGGGATGAAGGGCAGCACAGCGGCGGCCAGGGTCTCCCTCAATCCGAAGGTGGTGGTTCCAAGGGAGGTCATCACCCATTCCCTCAGCGCCGGTGTCGCCCTTGCCACATAATAGAACTGGGCTGCGCCCATGGCATAGATTATGGCCACGCCTCCTAGCATGATTGCGAGCTGGGCCTTGGGTCTTCGGGCTGCCACATAGCTGTCTGTGAGATGCCCTATCAGGAAAGCAGCGGCCACGAATCCTGCGATGTAGCCTCCTGTGGGCCCGAGGAGGACCTCCACCCCTCCGCTTGTGAAGGCGGCCTTCCCTGCCTTGGGAGCGAACCAGGGTATCCACAGCGCCCCCAGCGCGGCGTAGATGAGCTGGCTTAAGCCCCCGTACCATCTGCCGAGGACGAATCCTGCGAGGAGCGCCGGGAAGACCTGGCCTGTTATAGGGACGGGTGTGAAGGGGAGGTATATCCTGATCTGCGCCGCAAGCCCTGTGAAGGCTGCAAAGGCCGTTGCCGCCGCCACCTTGTAGACAAAATCCATCTCATATCGTGTCTTGAAAAACTCGTATCTGGCTCTTTTGAATCCGTCCATGGTCAGCTCCATCCTTCATCACCTCGTTAACCTTGCGTCTGAATATGGTTAACAGCAGCTATTTATAATTTTTGCCCGGCAACCACGCAGGCCAATGCCGTGAAAGGAAAAATACATAATGTGCAGAGCGCCCTCTAAACATGTATGGACGACCTAGAGGTCTGCATGAGATGCGGCTTCTGCAGGGCCAGCTGCCCCGTCTTTGACGAGACGCTGGCAGAATCCGGGACGGCGCGAGGCAAGATCGCCATAATCCACGCCCTCCTCCAGGGAGAGCTTGAGCCCACAGAGACTGTGAGGCAGAGAATATTCGAATGCACGCTGTGCGGGAGGTGCGCCCAGAGCTGCCCGGCCGGTGTGGACACGACAGAGATATTCATCAGGGCAAGGCAGGAGCTCCTCGGGAAAAAGGTTCCCCTCCTGAAGCGTGCCGCCTTCAACGTCCTAGAGAGGCCAAAGCTCCTTTCCCTTGCGAGCTCGGCCGCCTCTTTAATCCCGGAAAGGCTTCTCTCTGTTCCAGAAAAAAGCGCCGGCGCCCAGTTACAGAAGATAGAGGATCCTGAGATGAGGGTCCTCTTCTTCGGCGGCTGCCTCGCCAACCACATGCTCCCTGGTCTGAAAGACGCCTCTCTGGAGGTGCTGGCAAGAAACAGGGTGGAGGTCATCGCCTTCGCCGGGAAATGCTGCGGCGCCCCACTCTATTTCTCAGGCGCCCCTGAAAGGGCGGAGAGGCTTGCCAGGACCAGCCTGGACCTCGTTGCAGAGGTGGAGCCGGATGCCATCATCACCCCCTGCCCCACATGCAGGATCATGCTGAGGAGATACCCCCTGCTCCTTGAGGGAAACTACAGAAAGAGGGCTGAAAGGGCCGCTGAAAGGACCTACGAGATATGCGAGTTCCTCGCCACCTTCGGATATGAAAAGGATTTCCAGCCCTCAACGGGAGGCGAAAGGACGGTGACCCTTCATGAGTCCTGCCATGGCGCCTTCATCCCCGGCCATGGAAAGACGGTGAGGGATATTATCAGGGGGCTGCCAGAGGTTGCTCTAAAGGAGATGGACGACCCTTCGGCATGCTGCGGCTTTGGCGGCCTCTTCCTCCTTGACAACCCCGGGCTTTCAAAGAGGATAAACAGGAAGAAGCTTGATGACATCAAAAGGACCGGGGCAGAGGAGGTGGTGACGCCCTGCCCCGGCTGCACAGTATATCTCCGGGAGACCCTCAAAAGAGAGGGGATAGATATAAAAACAAGGCATCCTGTAGAGCTCTTAAGAGAGACCTACCAAAGAGCTGGAAGGACAAAATGACAGGGCCAGACGAGGTTTGCAGATGATCAGGGAAGAAGAGGTGGTAGTGGCCACCTATTATATGGAGAGCGCCCTCGACCTTGAGGACGTTGCCCGCGCCACTGCAGGGGAGCAGAGCACCGGCACATGGACAAAGACCTGTTTTGAGACGGAGGACGTGATCCTCTCCCATGGTGCGCAGGTGATAGAGGTGGAAACTGAGGAGACCGGGGAGGTGAACAAAGGGATTGTGAAGATCGGCTTTCCCATAAAGAACTTCGGGCCTGTGGTGCCCATGCTCCTCACAACGGTGGCCGGAAACCTCTTCGAGATGGCTGACCTCAGGAACGTGAAGCTCCTGGACCTTGACTTTCCATCGAGCTATCTGAAGGAGTTCAGAGGGCCCAAGTTCGGGATAGCTGGCACCAGAAAAGCGGTTGGTGTTTCTGACCGCCCCCTCATAGGCTGCATCGTAAAGCCCTGTGTCGGCCTCAAGCCCAAGACCTTTGCCGAAGCGTGCTATCAGGTGGCGGTGGGTGGTGTGGACTTCATAAAGGACGACGAGCTCATCTCCAACCCGGGCTACTCGGCCATCGAAGACCGGACAGCCCGTGTTATGGAGGCCCTTGACAGGGCTGAAGAAGAGACGGGGGAGAAGACGCTCTATGCCGTGAATGTAACAGACGAGGTAACCAGGATAATGGACAACGCCGAGGCCGCCCTTTCAAACGGCGCAAACTGCCTGATGATAAACTTTGTCACAGCAGGCTTCTCAGCCCTCAGGATGCTTGCCGAGGACCCCTCCATAAAGGTGCCCATCCACTGCCACAGGGACATGTTCGGATCCTTTTCAAGGAGCCCTGTCCACGGCATCTCCACCATTGTCGTCTCAAAGCTCACCCGCCTCTGCGGCGGCGACCAGATCCATGCAGGCGCAATAGACGGCAAGCTCTATGAGAGCAACGAATCGGTGGTCTCCTCTGCCAAGGTGATGAGAGAGAGGTGGAACGGCATTGAGCCTTCGCTGCCTGTTTCATCGGGGGGGCAGAACCCCTGCAAGGTGAAGAGGAACCTGGATCTCCTTGGAAAGGACGTGCTCATCCTGGCAGGCGGCGGGATCTTCGGACACAGGAACGGGGCCACGGCCGGCGCAAAGGCGATGCGGCAGGCCCTTGACCTGGCCCTCCAGGGCGTGGAGCTGAAGGAATGCCCCTCTGAGAATAGGGAGCTCAGAGCCGCCATCGACCAGTGGGGGAAGAA
>RFHW01000044.1 GCA_003695745.1 Methanobacteriota archaeon
GGATGTAAAGACCTATTGTCTCACACGAGCACCATGACACAGACATCGTTCACATTCGTGCCTGTAGGTCCGGTCATGAGCAGACCGCCCAGTTTCTTGAAAAAATTATATGAGTCGTTGCGCCGGAGATATCCATCAGGTGATAGACCCATTTGAAGGGCTGTTTCCCTGCTCTTTCCGTCGATCATCGCGCCCGCCGCGTCGGTGAACCCGTCAACACCGTCTGTGCCGATGCTTGCCAGGGCAACGCCCTCCGCCTCCAGCACAGTTAAGGCTGCGAGTACAAGCTCCTGGTTCCTCCCGCCTCTGCCATCGCCTCTCACCGTCACCGTGGTCTCGCCGCCTGCCAGCATAACGCAAGGCCGGGACAGAGGCCTTTTCTTGGAGGCCCGCTCTTTCATGAGCCTTGCTGCAAGCATCCTCCCCGCATCCCTGGCCTCGCCTTCAAGCCTCTTTGTGAGTATCGTCACATCGAAACACCGGGAAAGCCTGCTCTTCACCCTGTCAAGGACAACGCCGTTGGAGCACAGGAGATAGTTGGAGACACGGTCAAAGACAGGGCTGCCGGGTTTGAGCGTCTCTTCAACCATGCCTTTCACCCCTCTCTCCAGATGCCCTGTCACTGCCGGCGCCTGCCGTGTCATGCCATATCTGCCTATCACGGCCAGGGCGTCTTCAAAGGTGGAGGTGTCCGGCACGGTGGGGCCTGATGCGATTACATCAAGGGGGTCGCCCACCACATCGGAGATGATAAGCCCTATCACCCGTGCAGGATGGCAGGCCTCTGCAAGTCTCCCGCCCTTGATCAGGGAGAGATGTTTGCGCACAGCGTTCACCTCATCTATGGACGCCCCTGACTTCAGGAGCGAACGGGTCACCTCCTGGACCTCCTGAAGAGGGATGTCCTCTGGAGGGAGGGTCATAAGCGCTGAGCCGCCTCCTGAGATGAGGATGATCACCAGATCACGCTCCCCGGCCTCTCCGGCGATCTCCAGCATACGCCCTGCCCCTGCAATACCCTGCTCATCAGGTATGGGGTGGCGCGCCTCGTTCAGGGAGATCCTCTTCGTATGATAGCGCTCAGCGGTGCCAGCAGGTATGTTCACAAGCCCCTCTGTGATGCGGCTGCCCAGCGTCTCCTCAATCGCCTCTGCCATCCCGCCGCAGGCCTTGCCCCCGCCTATGACATACACCTCCTCCACATCACCCAGGTCAAAGACATCGCCCTGAACATGTAAAAGGTCCTCTTCAAGCCTCACCGAGCCCCTGACCACTGAAAAAGGGTCTGCCTCGCTCAGAACAGCCTCCAGAACGTCTATGGCTGTCCTGCGGGCCTCTCTCTCATTCTCCCCCGCCCCCATCTCGATCAGCCCATCTCTGTTTTGAATCGTCATCTGCCCGGTGGGTCAAAAGATCTCCATCAAGAGCTCCCTTTTATCAAGGAAATAGAGCATCTGCTTGTGCACATCCAGCTCCGCCACATTGAGATCCATGTTCTCAGTGGACTCTACAAAGCTCGCATACCTGGCAAGCCATATCCCGCCCAGAAGCTCTATGATCCCCTTTTCCTTCTCCCGCTTGTATGCTGCGGAGGCCCTGATAACGGCCTCAGCCCATGTATCGCCGTTGAGATGGCTCCTCCCGCCCACACTCTCCAGTATCTCCCCTGCCACATCGCCTGTCACTTTCTTCAGCAGGGGGCCGCTGTCCTCGATGATCCGGTACGCCGTGTCCCAGAAGGCCTCTTTATCTATATAGGCCGGGGTGGGCCGCGGGCCCTTGTACCTGTCAAGCTTGCGCGGCCTCTTCGTCTCATGCAGCATGAGCGGTATCCGTCTCTTCCAGTCAGCCTCGTGGTAGATCATCAGCTCGAAAAGGGCCCTTGTAACCTGATGGAACATGCCCAGCAGATGGCTCCTTGGCTCGATGTACTTGGACGTGGACTCATGGAACTTGGCATCCAGGATCCCGCCCTGAATCTTGAGGTCATTTGCAATTGCAACGGTTGTGAGGAAGGTGTCGATCCCGAAGTCATCAGGGAACAATGGATGGGCCAGACATCTTTCCACCAGCTCGGAGCTCATGCCCACCTCGCCGCCCATGGGCTGCCGTATCTCCTCACCCCAGAGTGCCGATATCATGGGGTAGGTAAGGAGCTTTGTGATGCCGCCGTCGTGTTTGTCCCGAAGATAGCGTGACCAGGTGTAATCAGCGATTCCGAAGGCAATGGGCCGCAGCAGATAATCAATCCAGCTCGGCTTTATGCTGAGAAGGTCGCTGTCCATGATGGCGAGCATATCGGCCTTCGCCCTCTGAGAGATCTGCATTATCCGCCTGATGGTGCTCCCCTTTCCCTTGCTCCGCCGGATCCTGACCACCTTTTTCTCAATGCTTGTGTCAACACGGAAGGACTCGGCCAGATGAACGGTGCGGTCCGTGGACCCGCCGTCCACCACCACTATGAGAGACCGATACTCAGGATAGTACTGCTGAAGGCCCATGGCAACCATGCTCAGCACATGGATTATGGTGGCCTCCTCGTTCAGAGCCGGTATGCCCACGACTATGTCTTTCTTGCGCATGCCAGACTATCTTTCTCTGCGGCGCTTATTTAACACTTGTGTATCTCAGTATCTCCCTCAGGTCGCCGGACCTTATCACCACGTCAGCCGCCTCCTCAAGCTCAGGGACCTTGGGGTTGAAGGCGATCCCCAGGTCGGCCCCTTTGACCATGCAGATGTCAACGGCGTTATCGCCGATGGCGATGGTCTCTGAAAGAGGGACTCCAAGCTCCTCGGCCAGGCCCTTCATCACCTCCATCTTGCAGATCGAGGGGCTGTTGCAACCCGCTGGAGAAGGACAGTTCAATGGCATCTCAACCCCGCCGGTGATCCTGCCGTCTTCCACCATCAGCCTGTTGCCCACCGCCCGGTCCATGCCCAGCCTTTCCCTGAAGTGCTCTGCCACCAGGTCGTAGCTGTCGGTGATGATGGCGGTCCTGTGGCCATCCCTCTTCAGGGCCTCAAGGGTCTCCGCCGCCCCCTCTGTCAACGGAATCCCCTTCACAACATCCATGAACCCCTCCACCTCTATCCCCTTCAAAAGCCCTGCAAGCCCCATGGTTATCTCCCTTTTCGGAGCCTCTCGTCCCAGGATCTCAACAGCCCGGTGGCGAAAGCCGAAGCTCTCAGCGAGAAAAAGAATCGTCCTCCCACGGAGGAGCACACCATCCATGTCGAAGACAACGAGCTTCATGGGCACAACAAAAAGACTGGCAGCCCCTGTTTTTAACTGTTTTTATGGTCCGATCTGAAGGAACCTGAGGAAACCTTTTGATCTGGCCACGGTGGAATGCTATGTGATGAGCTCCTTCAGCTTGCCCTTTTCAACGGCCCGTTTCACCTCAAGGGCGATGCGCTTGCCCATGCTCATGTTGTCGCCGTAGAGGAGGTAGCTGTAGGGCGAGCCCTGTATATAGGGGTTGGTGCCTGCCACGATGCGCGCCGAGATCTCGAAGACCTTGATGTCCAGGTTGTCTGTGACCATCGCCTCAAGGCAGAAGGCGCCTATCATGCCGGGGGGGCAGATCTCCTTGGAGACCTTCACAACGCTGTCGCCCATCTTGAAGAGCTTGTCCAGCAGGGACTCCCGGACCACAAGAGGCACGTTGCCTGCCACCACATAGCTCGGCACGAACCTGGGCTCGCCGTAGAGCTCGATCTGGTCTATGGCCGATATCCTTGTGAGGCCGTCTATGTTGCTCTCATACCTGCGGTCCATGCCGAAGAGCTCCACCTCATCCTCAAGGGGCGAGTAAAAATAGGAGACGTACATGTTCACGCCTGAGATGTACTCCTGGATGGTCACGTTCTTCACATCCTCCTCGGTGACCTTGCCGTCCTTGAGGAGCTTCTCCACCCTCTTTTTAAAGGACTTGGGGCTTCTTGCAAGGAAGTAGTCCTTGCCGCCGCGGGCGCCCGGGAACTTGACAAGAGAGAGCCTGTCGATCTCGGAAGGGTCCCTGAACTCCTTGGGCAGCTTTATCCGGGCCTTCTCCATCCACTTTCGCTCCATCTTACGGTCCGACTCCCAGCGCAGGATGCCCCGTGTACCGAAGAAAGGGACCTTCAGCTTGTTCTCTATGTTCCCCACGCCCACATAGGCCACGAGGGAGCCGTGAGGTATGAGGATGGAGTTGTTTTCCAGGAGCCGCTCCATCACCTCCTTCGACGTGAACTCGCTGTAATCCTTCACCGAGATGATCTCATCGGCCACCCTGAACCTCCGGTAGACCATCTCCCGCCCCTTCTTGCACACGGCAAGGGTGCGAAAGCCCATCTCCTTTGCGCCCTTCAGTATCTGGAGGGCTGAGTGGCTGCCCAGGACCGCTATGGTCAGGTCGTCAAGGTCATAGCCCTCAATGAGCTCATGCATCTCCCTTGGGTCGATCAAATCCTTTCACCTCACGTCACTATCTCATGGAGCCTTCCCTCTTTGAAGGCCCTCTTCACCTCCATCGCCACCCTCCGGCCCGGCCCCACCTCATGGCCGTATTTGTACTTCATATAGGGTGAGGTGGGCTCCACACAGGGGCAGCCCGGTATGCGGGGCGAGAGGTCGAAGACATAGAAATCAAGGTTCTTGTCCACCGCGCCCTGAAGCGCGAAGAGGCCGATCATGCCGGGGGGCGCCATATCTTCTGCCGCCTCCACGAACTGCTCGCCTGCCCTGAATATCTTGGCTATCTGGGACTCGCGCATGGTGGCGCCGTAGTGGCCTATCTCGATGTTGCGAACCGTCAAATCAAGGTCAAGCTGCTCTTTTGCCGGCAGGTCCATGTAGCCGTCGTAGTTGGTCTGGATGCGCCTGTCAAAGCCAAGGAGGTCCAGCTCGCCAGAAAGGGGGCTCCAGAAGTAGTTGGCGTTGAACTTGGCGCCAAGGACATACTCCTCGATGGTGGCCTCGGCCAGATCCCCCTCATCTATGAGACCGGCCTCTACCATGCCCTCCGCCTTTTCTTTGAGCTCCTCAGGGGTTGAGCCAAGGAAGAAGGCGCGCTCGATGCCGTCCTTCTCCATCACCTTCACGATGGCGAGGCGGTCCACCTCGTCCATGGAGCCAAATATCCGGGGGACCTTCAAACCTGCGGCCCTGAGCAGGTCATACTGGTTGGGCGAGGCCGTCCGCTCCTCCATCCTGAGCATCCGGCGGCTGCCCATGAGCGGGATGAGCAGGTCATTCTCAATGGCGTCGTAGCCCAGATACACTGAGAAGGAGCGGCTCGGGACAAAGACGGTGTTCAGCTCGCGAAGCCGGTCCTGCACCTCCGGTTCGGCCATGTCCGCGAACCGGTCGAGGACGATGGCCTCGTCAAAGAGGTTGCGGTAGTGGCGGGTGTACACCTCCTCCCTCCCCTTCTGGCAGACCACCACCGTCCTCACACCCTCCTGCCCTGCGCCGTGGGCGATCTCAAGGGCAGAGTGGCTGCCCAGGACACCGATAACCGGGCTTTTGTACCTGCTCACAACCTCTTCTACCTCTTCTCTCTTCAACATGCAAGGAGACATTGCGGACGGGGGCTATAAATATTTTCTTGAAAAGACGGACCGTAAAACATAAATAAGCGTTGGGGGATATGCCCCTTCAGTTAAGGATTGTGGGCATTATGGATGAAGAGACGGAAAAAGCGGTCCTTATAAAAGGGGAATCTGAGACCATAGTTCTCAGGGAGGAGAGGAAGGGTCTCTACGTGGTCGACCTCGAATAGGTGACCTGCCCCGGCTTTATTTTATGTATTCCACAAGCTTCACCTGCTCGTGCTGCTCCAGAGGCACAGGATAATCACCTGTGAGGCAGCCGAGGCAGAGCTGCCTTTCATCCTTGCCGATGGCGCGAAGCAGCCCCTCTATGCTCAGGTATTTCAGGGAATCTGCCCCTATCTTCCTCCTCACCTCCTCCACATCCCCTGATGAGGCGATGAGCTCCTCCTTCGTGGGCATGTCAATGCCGAGGTAGCAGGGGGAGATGATGGGCGGCGAGCCGATGCGCATGTGGACCTCGGCTGCGCCTGCGTCCTTCAGAATCTGGATGATCCTTGCCGAAGTGGTGCCGCGGACGATGCTGTCGTCAAAGAGCACCACGCGCTTGCCCTTCACATTGGTGATCAGGGGGTTGAGCTTGACACGCACCGCAAGCTCCCTTGCCTTCTGCTTTGGAAGGATGAAGGTCCGGCCCACATACCTGTTTTTTATAAGCCCCTCCCGGTATGGAAGCCCCCGCGCCCGGGCATAGCCCAGGGCAAAGGGGATCGCAGAATCCGGGACAGCCATGACAAAGTCCACATCCACATGGTCATCCTCTGCCATGATCTCCCCTATCCTCTCCCTTACGGTGTAGACGAGCCTGCTGTCCAGGATGGAATCGGGCCTGGAGAAATAGACGTATTCAAACATGCAGTGGGCCGTTCTACCTCTGCTGGCGCCGCGGTGGCTCTGCAGCCCTGACTCGTTTATCACAAGGATCTCCCCGGGCTCCACATCCCTCAGGTACTCCGCGCCTATGGAGTCAAGGGCCACCGACTCTGAGGCAACGATATAGGTGTCGCCCAGCCTTCCCAGACAGAGCGGCTTTATGCCAAGGGGGTCCCGGACCGCTATTACCGAGTCATCTGTGGCGATGGCCAGTGAATAGGAGCCGTTGAGCTTTTTCATCGCCTCCTTTATGGAATCCACTATGTCCCCTGTCCTTATGAGGCCACGGACTATGAGGTGGGCGATGACCTCTGTATCGGTTGTGGAGATGAACACCTCGCCCTGCTCTTCAAGACCCTTCCTGAGCTCGGCGGAGTTTGCTATGTTGCCGTTATGTCCTATGGAGAGATACCCAAGGGAATGGGAGACAACGAAGGGCGCTGCGTTCTCGATCCTCGACTCCCCGCAGGTTGAATAGCGCACATGTCCCACGCCAAAGGAGCCCTTCAGGGCGGTGAGCTTCTCAAAATCAAAGACCTCGGAGACAAGCCCCATCTCCTTCTGGGTGGCGAACTTCTCGTTTACCACCGTGATGCCGCAGGACTCCTGGCCACGGTGCTGAAGTGAATAGAGGGCATAGAATATGAGCGGGGCCACATCCCTGTTATCCAGGGAGTATATGCCGACAACGCCGCATTCTTCCTTCAATATCCTGCCCCTTAAACAGCCGGTTTTTTATTGACCTTCTGACCCTGCCATGCATAGCTTCGGAGCCTTCTGCTCCTTCCGAAGCCGCAGGCAGAGCAGGTCTTCTGCCTCACGTGGTATGAGCTCTTCCCACATCTCCTGCATCGTATGTGGACGGTCTTGTTCCTTTTACCCTTTGAGGTTGTGCCCTTTGACATAGAACATCCTGTGCCTTCCCATCCTCCCTTTTAAACTTTGTGTTTAACGCCGGCGGCCGGCTCCTTCGCCCCGCCCCCGCTCTTTGTCTTCAGTGATATCTCTCTCAGGAGCTGAGAATCGGTCTTGTTCGCAGTGTCTATCCCCAGATTCCTCGCTATCTCCCTCACCTCTCTGGACGCTGCCGGAGGCGATGAGGGCTTTTGCGGCGCCTCCACAGGACCCGGAGCCTGCGCCTTTGGAGCTGCCATCCTGGGCTCGGCGGCGGTGACGCTGGAGATCTCCCTGTCAATGGCGGTGGAGGTCTTTCTCACCTCAGCCTCAAACTCCCTCTGAGCCCGATGATACTCGCCCACCGCCTGACCGAGGGTCCTTGCAAGCTCAGGCAGCTTCTTAGGACCGAAGAGAATGACGGCAATGGCAAGCACTACCAGCAGCTCGGTTCCACCGGTTGTCATCTTGAGATACTATTCGGAGGTCTTCTTCCTTGTTGTCTTCTTTCTTGTGGCCTTCTTCTTTGAAGCGGTCTTCTTCCTCCTTTTCGTGGTCTTCTTTGGCTTGACCTCTTCAACCTCCTCCTCTTCCTCCTCTTCACGCTCGGCGGCCTCAGCCTCCTCCATGCCCTTCCTGTACTCGAGCTTCGCCTTCCCAGCAGAACGGGCAAGCTCAGGGATCTTCTTCCCCCCAAAGAGTATTATCACCAGGAGGAGGATGATCAGCAGCTCCGGTTGACCTAAAATCATCTTTCTTTTCACCTCGCTCTTCTTCTAACTATGCCTGAGATTAAAATACTGACCTCATATAAAAATATTAGTGGTCCAGAAAGCAGTAGCTGGCTCACCGGCGTGGGATCCGCAGTTATCACAGCGGCAACAAAGACGATGAGCACATATACATATTTTCTGCGCTCCCGCAGGGTGTCCACATCCACAAAACCCCTTACAGTGAGCCATGTGATCACAAGAGGGAACTCAAAGGAGGTGCTGAAGAGAAGCAGGGATATGACGGTGAAGAACATGAACTGGTTGATGGAGAACAGGGGAATGATGTTCGCGCCCGTTGTCATCCTCACAAGGATCCTGTAGGCCTGCGGCAGGAGGAGGAAATAGGTGAAGGCAAATCCTATGGAAAAGAGGATGACCGCAGCCACACCCCAGATGGCGAGGGAAACAACCCGTATCTCAAAGCGCCTTCTCAGCCGCTGAAGCACCCAGTAGGCGATGAAGGGAAGAGCCAGAAAGATCCCGAAGAGCAGCGATATCTGGAGCTTGACCATCACCACCTCCACAGGGCTTGTGGAGATAAGCTGGGTCGGCGCAAGGCAGGGGTTGGTGGCAGCGCTCTGTGTAAGTATCTCAAGGGGCAGGAGATCGTCTGTAATCTTCTTTATCACCCGGTCAGAGAAGGCAAAGGCA
>RFHW01000009.1 GCA_003695745.1 Methanobacteriota archaeon
ATCGGGGCCGGGCTTGCCACCGTTCATTTCGGCAGATACTCGCCGCTGGGCCTGAGCTATCCTTCGGAGGCCATGGAGCGCAACATGGAGAGCATAGGCGAGATCACCGGGTTTGCAGAGGAGCTCGGGCTGGATGTGGCCTTTGAGAACGCCCCCAACAACTTCGGGGCCCTTGCCGGGTCTCTGGATGTGCTTGAGCGCCTCATCAGCGACACAGGCGTGATGATAACCCTTGACGTGGGTCACGCCAACACCTGGACCGGCTCTGTAGAGGACTATATCCATGGGCTTAACAGCGCCATCGCCCACGTCCATCTCCATGACAACACAGGGGAGTCTGACATGCACCTGGCCCTTGGAGCCGGCAAGATGGACCTCGGATCGGTGTTCCGGGCCTTTAGGAAGATAAACTATAAAAGGGCCTTTTGTCTGGAGATGCTCTATCAGGAGGATCTGAGGAGAAGCATGAGCAGGATAAAGGCGCTGATGGACGGTTCAGGATGATAGGCTTCATAGGTGGAACAGGGAATCAGGGCAGGGCCCTCGCCCTTCGCCTTGCGGCGGCAGGGGAGGAGGTGATACTGGGCTCACGAACCCTGCAAAAGGCGGAAAAGGTGGTTGAGAGGATCAGGGCGAAAAGGGATGGCCTGAGGATAAGGGCCGGTGTCAATGGAGATGCCGCCGGTGGATGTGACATGGTCTTTGTCACCCTGCCCTATAGCTCCATGAAGCCTGCCCTTGAGCCGTTGAGAGACGCCCTACGGGGCAAGGTGCTGGTGGATGTGATAAACCCCATTGCAGGCAATCAGGTCCGCAGGGAGATCTCGGCGTCTGAGGAGCTGCAGGCGCTCCTGCCGGATTCAAAGGTGGTCTGCGCCTTCAAGAACGTGAGCTCTGTCCTGCTCTGGGACATCGAGCGGCCTGTGGATGTGGACTCCATTGTCTGCAGCGACCATGAGGATGCGAAGAAGAGGGTGATCGCCCTTTCAGAGAGGATGGGTGTTCCTGCTGTGGACGGCGGCCCCCTGTCAAACGCCCTTGCAAGCGAGCTCCTCACAAGGCTTCTCCTTGAGCTTAACAGGAGATACGGTGTGGAAGCGGGTGTGAAGATAGTGTCCTTCAAGCCTTAGAGCCCTTTTTTCTCTTAAGCTCCTCCACTATCTCCTTTGCCCTGTCCATCCGCACCCTTCCCTCCTCTGCAAGCCGCTCCGCCACCCGGTCCACAAGCTCAGGCGGCGCGCCTGCCATGACTGCAATGTTACGTGCATGTAGCTTCATATGCCCCTTCTGGATGCCCTCAGATGCGAGGGCGCGCAGGGCCGCGAAGTTCTGGGCAAGCCCCACCGCCGCAAGGACCTCGCCGAGCTCAGAGGCGGTCTTCACACCGAGGATCCTTACATTGGCTTTTGCCACGGGGTGGACGGCTGTGGCTCCGCCGATAAGCCCCACTGCAACGGGCAGCTCGATCCTGCCCACAAGATCGCCGCTGTCATTCCTCTCATACCTTGTGAGGGGGGCGTAGCCTCCTTTGTAGGCTGCATAGGCATGGGCCCCTGCCTCAATCGCCCTTGTGTCGTTCCCTGTTGCAAGGACCACGGCCGAGACGCCGTTCATGATCCCCTTGTTGTGGGTTGCACAGCGATAGGGGTCTGCAGCTGCAAAGGCATAGGCGTTGAGCACGCCCTCCACCACATCCTCGCCCAGCTCGTCCCTGGAGAACAGGGCCTCTGCCCAGGCCGTCCTGTGGACCGCGAGGTTGGAGATGATCCTGAGATAGGCCTTTCCGCCTGTGAGCTCCTCCAGATAGGGCGCTACGGTCTCTGCCATGGTGTTCACGGCGTTCGCTCCCATGGCATCGCGGCAGTCCACGTGGAGATGGATGATGAGCATCTTTCCGGCGGCCGTGTCGATGATGCGGCTCTGGAGGTCCTTTGCGCCGCCGCCGAATTTCACGAGCACAGGGTCCACCTCATTCGCCATCTTGAGGATCTCCCTCTTCTCCCTTTCAACGGCCTTCACCGCTGCCTCCATGTGAGGCACCTTGCATATCTGTATCTGTCCGATCATCACAGGCTCCGAGGACCCTGTGGTGAAGCCGCCAAGTTTTCTTGCTATCTTAGCGGCGTTCGAGGCTGCGGCCACGACGCTGGGCTCCTCGGTGGCCATGGGGATGAGATAGTCCCTGCCGTTTATGAGGAAGTTCGTGGCGATCCCCACAGGCACCTCGATGGTCCCTATCACGTTCTCGATCATCCTGTCTGCCTGCTCCAGGGTGAGCCCTCTGCCGCTGAGGAGGGATGTCTCCTCGCCGGAGAGCCCTGAAAACTCCTTCACAATCTTCAGCCTCTCCTCAGGCGAGAGCCTGTAAAAACCTGATATGCTGGATTTCATAGGCCTTCACTTTATGATCCTGAATTCCTCACCATATATCTCTGCAATATTCGTGAAGAGTCCTTCAAAGCTTGCCTTCACCATCTCCTCATGGGCGTCATCGTTTATGAATGCCACCATCTCGATACCCTCTCCGATGCAGTAGTCGATGGTCTTTTTGATGAACTTGAAGGTCTTGTCAAAGCCGTTTATCAATATGATGTCTGAGAGCGGCTCGAAGACGATGGCGCTCTTCTTGGGAAGGTTCTCGATCACCTCAGAGAGATATTCCAGCCAGTCCACAGATATCTCAATGACCTTGTCCTCCACCGTCTCCTTCTCCTTGGGCTTTTTCTTCTCAACCCGGTAGAAGCTCTCCGTCTTTGCGCTTGCAGATAGCCTCACAAGCTTTATGGAGCCGTTCAAGATGGATTCTGAGAAGGCCTTTGCATAGATCTCGGTGCGTGTGGCAGAGGAGACGAGGAGCACATTATAATGTTTCGTCAGATATGTGTTGACCACCGACTGGATGACACCTTCAAAACGTGTTGTGGGCTTGTATTTGATCACGGCAGTGGCGGAGATGGAGTTCACAAACCGATAGGTGTTCACACCTGTAACCTGCTCCTCATCCACCGGGCAGTGGGTCTTTGAGATGGTCTGCATATACCTGTCGCAGTTTGGGTATTCCCTGCAGTTGAGGCATGTCTTGAAGCCGCGGGCATCCACACAGACATAGATGTCGCATTTCTCATCGCTCTCTTCATTGAGCTTTTCACAGCCCTTGCACAGCCCGTCCTTGTACTCGCCGCACCTGATGCAGTTGTATCCGCAGGCGCCTGTGAGGACCTCAGGTCTTCTGAACTCGATCATGGAGGAGGCGCCACGACCTTTGAGCATCCCAAGCCGCGCCACGGCTCCGCGGCGCCAGAGGATCAGGACAGCCGCTGCCACGGCTATGACCACCAGATAGATGAGATAGGGGGTTGACTTCAACTTTTCAGCTCCTCAGGGATCCTCTCCTTCTCGATCAGGTCCTCAAAGGACTCTCTGTCCCTTATCACCATGTCCACGCCGCCCCTTACAAGGACCACAGCAGGCCTTGGTCTGAAATTGTATTGGGAGGCCATGATGAAGCCATAGGCCCCGGTGTCCAGAAAGGCAAGTATGTCCCCCTCCGAAACAGCGGGGAGGCTCCTGTCGCATGCAAGTATGTCGCCTGACTCGCATACATTCCCTGCGATGGTCACCACCTCTTTTGGCCTCTCCTTCATCCTGTTTGCCACCACCACCTCGTGATAGGCGTTGTAGAGCAGGGGCCTTGCCAGCGTGTTGAAGCCCGCATCCACGCCGATGAACTTCCGGTAAGGCGTCTCTTTAACGGTGTTCACCTTCACAAGGAGGATCGTTGAATCGCCCACGATATAGCGCCCCGGCTCGATGAATATGGCAGGTTTCTTCAGCCTCCGTTTCTCCACCGCCCTGTCGATGGCGGCGAAGATGGCATCGGCGAACTCTTTTATGGAGACGTATCTATCCCCTTCGCTGTATCTTATGCCGAATCCGCCGCCCACATCGATGAACCCCAGGTCAATGCCTAGCTCCTCCTTCAAGGAGCAAACCGTCTCCATGAGCCGTGTTGCGGCCTCCTCATACACCTCAGGATCAAGTATCTGCGAGCCTATGTGCATGTGGATCCCCTCCACAAGGAGGTGTCTGTCCTCAGCCGCGGCCCTGTAGGCCTCGAGCGCCTCGCCTTGCTGTATCCCGAACTTGCTCTCTTTCAACCCGGTGGCAAGATGGGGGTGTGTCTTCGGGGAGACGGCAGGGTTTATCCTGAAGGAGACCCGCGCCTTAAACCTCCTTTTTGCGCATAGCTCTTTAAGCCTCTCAAGCTCGTGGAGGGAGTCGAGATTGATCACCACACCGCTCTCGAGGGCCAGCAAGAGCTCCTCATCGCTCTTGTTGTTGCCTGTGAATATGATATCCTCGGGCCTGAAACCCACGTGAAGGGCGGCCCGCAGCTCCCCCTCTGAGAGCACATCCGCTCCTGCTCCCTCCTGCCTGAGTATCCTCAGAACCGCGAGGGATGTGTTGGCCTTGCAGGCATATTTCACCCTCACATCATAGCCGGATCTGGAAAAAGCTGCGCACACCTCCCTATAGCGGGTACGGACACGCTCCTCATCGGTCACATAAAGCGGTGTTTTATAGGTCTCTGCGAGGCCCACGGCGTCCACGCCGCCTATCTCGAGATGCCCCTCATCGTTCACAGAGAGATGGGGGCGGTGGCCGATCATAATATCCTCTCCATCCTCTCAAGGGCCTCAGCAATCCTCTCCGCAGGCTGTGTGAGGGCGAACCTGACAAAACCCTCTCCATGCCTGCCGAAGCCCACGCCGGGCGTCACAACAACACCTGCGTCCAGTAGCCTGCTTGCAAAGGCCATGGAATCCCCTTCCGGGGTCTCCATCCACACATAGAAGGTTGCCTTAGGCGGTTCAACGGCAAATCCCATACTCCTGAGCCCCTTTACCAATATGTCCCTTCGAGATTGATAAATCTTTACGTTCTCCCTCACGCAGTCCTGTGATGATGTGAGGGCTGCAACGGCCCCTTCCTGTATGAACCTGCATGCGCCGGAGTCCACGTTGCTCTTGAGCTTCACAAGGCTCCCGATGATATCCTCATTCCCCAGGGCATAGCCGATCCTCCATCCAGTCATGTTATAGGTCTTGGAGAGGGAGTTGAAGACCACGCCCACCTCAAGGGCCCCTTCAACCTCAAGGAGCGACGGCGGCCTATAGCCGTCATAGGCGATCGCTGAATAGGCCTCGTCAGAGCAGACTATCAGATCGTTGTCCCTGGCGAAGTCCACCACCTCCCTGTAAAACCCTTTTGTGGCGGTGGCGGCCGTGGGGTTGTTGGGGTAGTTGAGCCAGATGATCCTGGCCTTCCTGGAAACCTCCTCTGGAATGGCCCCCAGGTCCGGGAGAAAACCCCTTTCCTTCTTCAGGGGCATGGGATAGGCCTGCCCGCCGCAGAAGCCGGGGCTGATGCGATAGACCGGGTAGCCGGGCTCAGGATAGAGGACAGCGTCGCCGGGGTTCACATAGGCGAGGTGGATGTTGTGGATGCCCTCCTTGGAGCCTATGAGAGCGGTCACCTCCCTCTCAGGGTCCACCTCCACTCCGAAATCAGCTTTGTATCTGTCTGCCACGGCGCCTCGGAATTCATCCATCCCCCTTGACGAGGGATAGCGGTGGTTCTCAGGGTTGTCCAGGGCCTTTTTGCAGGCCTCAACGATGTGGGGCGGCGTGGGCAGGTCAGGGTCGCCTATGCCAAAGGAGATGATGTCCACTCCCTCGGCCCTCGCCTTCCTGATCCTGCTGTCTATCTGCTCAAAGAGATAGGGTGGGAGTTCTGCAAGCCTGTCAGCCTGTCTCATCAAAGGGGCACCTCTCAATCTTTCAGGGAGGAAAGCTTAAACCTGTGAGATTATATAAGTTTTGTCTTGTAAGGGGTGACATACCCCCTGAGTCTGGACTGTGAGAGGAGATATGAGGTTCTTTGGAGAGACGAAAAAGGCGGTGTTCCTGTCAAGGCCGAACCGCTTCACCGTGGTCTGCAGCCTCAATGGAAAGAAGGTAGAGGCCTATCTGCCCAATCCCGGAAGGCTCTGGGAGCTTTTGTTCCCCCACAGGACCATTGTTTATCTCGAGGAGCCATCTGCAAAGGATCGCCGCCTGAGGTACACGGCTGTGGCTGTTGAGCGGGAGGGCCGGCCTGTCATGCTCCACACACACCGGGCAAACAGGGTGGCGGAGCATCTCATAAAGGAAGGCCGGGTGCCGGGGCTGGAGGACGCAGAGATCGCCGGGCGGGAGGTGAGGATAGGCGAGAGCAGATTCGACTTTCTGCTTGAACGGGATGGCCAGAGTATCATCCTTGAGGTGAAGTCCTGCACCCTCTTCAGCGAACATGTGGCCATGTTCCCGGACGCAGTCACCGCCCGCGGTAAGAGGCATGTTGAAGAGCTTGCCAGCCTGTCAAAGGATGGGGTCCTTGGCGCCGTGCTATTCATCGTGAACAACCCGGATGTGGACTTTTTCATGCCCGAGTACCACACAGACCTCGCCTTTGCAGAGACCCTCCGCTCTGTAAAGGACAGGATAGGGATAATACCCCTGGCCATCGGTTGGAACAGGGACCTGTCGCTGCAGGAACGGACAAAGGTGCTTAGTGTTCCATGGCAGATCGTTGAGCGGGAGGCTGAGGACAGGGGCAGCTACATGCTCATACTCAGGCTGGATGAGGGCCGGAACATAACCGTAGGCAGGCTTGGGAATAGATGGTTCAGCCCTGGGTTCTACATCTATGTGGGCTCTGCAAAAAAGGGCCTTTCCAGGAGGATCGAGAGGCACAGAAGAAGGCGCAAGAAGATCTTCTGGCACATCGACCATCTCAGGGACAGATGCAGGCTCCGCGCTGCCCTGCCCATCCTCTCCAACGACGACCTTGAATGTGACATCGCCCGGTCTCTTGAGGATGTAGCGGAAAGGGCGATCAGTGGTTTCGGCTCCTCGGACTGCCAGTGCCCCTCCCACCTCTTTTACATGGAGAGCGATCCGCTGGACTCCCCGCGGTTCCATTCCCTCCTCCAGCATTATCGTATGGAACGGCCTGTGGAGACAGGAGGCCTTCGAAAGATTTATATATGAGTGCATATTTCTGGGATGTGCCTATGG
>RFHW01000045.1 GCA_003695745.1 Methanobacteriota archaeon
GAATCATATAATCTCGAGTATATCTTTAAAAAAAGAGATCCATTGATTCTTAAGAGTTGGAATTTTGGGATTTTAGGCCATGTATGTGCAACTATCATTTATCTACTCCCTTTTTTATATCTGTTCTTTTGGATAAAATAACTAATCACTTTTCAACAGCTTTCGCATCGTGTCAAACCTCACGTCAAGGCCGCTTAGGTTCCGGGTGTAGAATGCGCATTTCGCCGAGTTCGTGCCGATCGATGTGATGCCCATCTCTTCCAGCGGCTGGACCACCATGCATGTGTCGCTGATGATCCTGATGTTGGGGTTTTTGATCCTCTCTGCGATGCGGTGTTTGTTCTGCCGCGCCGTGTAGACCCAGACCTCCCGATCCGGGTTTGCGGCTATGACCTGCCTCATCTCGTCTATGGTGCAGTGTGGGCAGCCTATGCATATGACGTCGGGGTCCTCGCAGGTGTTAAGCTCCTCCATGACCTCTCTTTTTTCATCCTCCCCGAAATCGATTTCTTCAAGCCCGCCGGTATCGCCTGTTTCGTTGGGCGTCACACCAGCTATGTGGAACATGGTGATCTTGCCTGTTGCAAGGGCTGCGCCAAGGGTCTTCAAACCCTCCACACCCGGTTTTATCCCTTCAAAGATGGGGATGCCGTCGAAGTGCTTGCCCACATAGTAGCCGAGGGCAGAGAAATCCTTTACCGAGGCCAGCTCTGTGGAGACTGACACCCTGAGCGTGGGCAGCCGGTTCTCATCGAGGTGAAGGCCGTATAACGGTGTTCTGCCAGCAATCGCCGAGGCAAGGGCCGTTATGGCGCTCTCCCTGTTTGTCCGCGCCCCTATGACCGAGTTTGCATAGGCGACAGCTGACGATTCCGCCCATGCCACATGCTCTCCAAACCCTGGTTTGTTGCCGGCGAGATAGGGTGTGCAGGTGCATGAAGGGACTGCGCCCATGGCCTCATAGGCCTTCAGGATCTCCCTCTGCTTCCTCAGAAAACCCTCCGGCACATCACTGTTCTCCAGCTCCAGATCGATCCCTGCGGGGTTGAGGGTTGCAAGGACGCCTGCCCTGGCGTTGAGAGAGGCAAAGTCCTTCAGGAACTCAAGCCCGGCATCGCCGATGGTCTTGTAAGAGACGCCTGAGATCTGCACGCTCCTCACCGGTATGAGCCGCTCTGCCCCGTAGATATCGCCAATAGAGACAAGTATCTCCATTGCTTTCTGAACACCCTCACCCATGTCGCCGGAAAGCATCCGCTCCTCCTCTCTGGTCAGCTCCATGGGACCACCCGCTTTCTCACCTCATCGAAGAGGAAGACAGAGCTCGCCACCGCCGTTGCCAGAAGAAGGTCGCGGGCAGAGAGGGCGACGGTGTCAAAGATGAACTGCAAAAAGGGGATGTATATGACGGCCAGCTGCATGAGCATGGAGCCTGCAATTGCAAGGAGCACATATCTGTTCGTGAAAAAGCCGAGTTTAAAGACCGATTTCTCCTCAGACCTGCAGTTGAGGGCGTTGAACATCTGGAACAGGACGAAGACGGTGAATGCCATGGTCATGGCCCTCTTCTCAAAACCCGGGTTGGGAGCGCCTGATCTAAGCTCCCAGAGGAACAATCCCATGGTGCCCAGAAACATGATCAGGGCGCCTGAGAGGACGTTGAGGACCATCCGTCGTGTGACCACAGGCTCCTTTGGATCGCGGGGCGGTTTTTTCATCACATCCGCATCAAGGGGCTCCACACCGAGGCTCTGGGCAGGCGGCCCGTCCATGATGATGTTGATCCACAGTATCTCGATGGGGTTCAGGGGCAGGGGCAGGCGAAGGAGCGTGGAAGAGGCTATGACAGAGAGGGCGGCTATGCTCGTGGTCAGCTCAAAGCGGAGGAAGTTCTTGATGTTGTTGTAGATGGATTTGCCCTCCTCGATGGCGGCGACAATGGTGGCGAAGTTGTCGTCCACAAGTATCATCTCAGCCGCCTCCTTTGCCACATCTGTTCCTGCCCGCCCCATGGCAACGCCGATGTCAGCGATCTTCAGCGCCGGGGCGTCGTTCACACCGTCGCCGGTCATGGCCGGGATGTGCCCCTTTTTCCTGAAGGCCTTTACGATCTTCATCTTATGCTCAGGCGACACCCGGTAGAAGACGCTCACCCTGTCAACCACCCCTGCAAGCTCATCCAGATGATGGTTGTCCACATCCGTGCCTGACAGGGCGATGCTGCCCTCTTCGAAGAAGTCAAGGCTCTTTGCCACTGCAATGGCCGTCTCCTTTGAGTCGCCTGTGATCATCACCACCTTCACACCGCTCTGCCGCGCCTTTTTAATGGCCTCCCTAACGCCTCTGCGCGGAGGGTCCATGATGCCTGCAAGGCCGAGGAAGACAAGATCCTCCAGCCTATCTCCATAGGCGAGGGCAAGGACCCGGAGCGCTTCACTGGCAAGGGCGCTGTAGGCGCCGAGGATCTCCTCCCGCTTTTTCCTGGAAAGGGATCGGGCGCCCTCCTCTGAAAAATAGCGGGCGCACATCTCCAGAACCTGCTCAGTTGCGCCCTTTACAAACACCTGCCCCCCCTGGGCTGTCCTGTATCTGACGGCCATCCACTTCTTCTCAGAGTCAAAGGGCATCTCCTCGAGCCTCTCCAGCTCCCCCCTCTTATCTTCAAGCCCTGCCTTCAGCGCGGCCGTTAGAAGGGCCCCTTCCGTGGGCTGGCCGATAAGGCCCTTTTCGCTGAGCTGGGAGTTGTTGCACAGGAGCCCTGTCTCAAGGAGCTTCATGAGATGTCTGTCCTTCTCAGGGTCGATCCTTTGGCCATCTTTCAGGAAATCACCTTCAACATCGTATCCCACGCCGGTGACCTCGATGATCTCTGAGGTGTATATCTTCCTAACCGTCATCTCGTTCCGGGTGAGGGTGCCGGTCTTGTCGGTGCAGATGACGGTCGTCGCCCCCAGCGCCTCCACTGCAGGGAGCTTGCGCACTATGGCGTTCCTCTTGGCCATCCTCGTCACACCCAGCGCCAGGGTGATGGTCACCACAATGGGCAGACCCTCTGGTATGGCTGCAACGGCAAGGCTCACAGCAACCATGAAGAGCTCCAGAAAGTCCATCCCCTGAATGGCTCCGAGAACAAATATCACGGTGACAATGGCGATGCCAAAGACCGAGAGCTGCTTCCCAAGCTGGTCAAGCTTCTGCTGCAGCGGTGTCCTGCGCTCCTCGACCTTCTGGATCATCTGGGATATCTTCCCAAGCTCTGTCATCTCGCCTGTGGCGATGACCACCCCCTTCCCGTTGCCGTTGGTCACCACCGTGCCCATGTAGGCCATGTTCTTGCGGTCTGCAATGAGGGTGTCCTCCTTTTCAATGGTCCCGGTGAACTTCTCAGACGCCTCGGACTCGCCAGTGAGTATGGACTCGTCTATCTGGAGGTTCACAGTCTCAATGAGCCGCAGGTCGGCAGGCACCCTGTCGCCGGTGCTCAGGAGAACGATGTCCCCGGGCACGAGCTCCTCTGCCAGCACCTCAAGGGTCCTGCCCTCCCTTACGACCCTGCATTTGTGGGCTGCAAGCCTCTTTAGAGCCTCAACGGACTTTTCAGAGCGGTATTCCTGTATGAAGCCGAGGATCGAGACAAGGCTCACAGCCACCGCGATGCCCACCGCATCCGCCACCTCGCCGATGGCGAAGGATATGGCCGCAGAGATGATGAGAAGCACTATGAGGGGCTCTGTGAACTTCTCCAGGAAAAGCCTCATCCAGGATACCTTCTCCGCCTCCTGCAGGACGTTCTTCCCGCACCGCTCCTGCCTCAGCAGGACCTCATGGGCGTCAAGGCCCTTCTCAGAGGTCTTCAGCGTCTCAAGGATGACATCCACATCCCTGAGGAAGGCGTTCTGCGTGATGTCGTCAGGGTATCTTGGCAGACCCATAATCTTCCTCCCTGCCTGCAGGTATGGTGGCGTCTATTCCCACCTTTGTCGTTCTCCCGTCCTCGTCTGTGGATGGATCGAGGGTGGAGCCACGCATGTCCCGATATATATAGGCGTCTCTGTGCCCCTGGAACCTCGTTGCAAGGGCGAACTCCACGTCCACCGGATCGAAGATGTCTATGTCGTCGTCCACGATTATCACGTGCTTCATGCTCGGATGCCCGGCGAAGGCATGGTCGATCACCTTCTTTATGTCTCTTTCCCCTTTTCCAAGGGAGATCACGCCGTGGAGCCAGTTCCGGCCGCCGTCGGTGAGGCACACGTTCTTCACAGGCGCGACCTCTGCCACGGACTTGAATATCCTTGGCTCCTGCGGCATCCCCATGAAAAGCCTGTGCTCGGCCCTCGAGGGCAGAAGCGCCTGATATATCGCGTCCTTCCGGTGCGTCACCTTTGTGACCTCGATCACAGGCTCCTGCCGGACACGGTCGTAGGTCCCTGTCACATCTGCAAAGGGGCCTTCAGAACGCCGCTCGCCGCAGAGGATCCGGCCCTCTATCACGAACTCAGATAGGGCGGGCACCTCAACGTCCACTGTCCTGCACCTCACCACCTCAAGGGGATGTCCCATGAGGGCCCCGGCAAGGGCGAACTCATCATAACCCAGGGGCGGGGAGTAGGAGGCCGCATAGAACAGGGCGGGATGCACACCGATCGATATGGCCACCTCAAGGTCCTCGCCACGCTCCTCGGCCCTGCGGTGGTATTCGAAGAGGTGCCTTGGCACGATCCTGATGCCGAGACGGTTATCATCGTGGACCATGAGCCTGTGGATGGATGCGTTGCGCCCGTGCTCAGGGTCCTTCGCTGTCACGATCCCTGCTGTGATGAAAGGCCCGCCGTCCTTTTCGAAATGCCGCAGCACCGGGATGTCATAGAGGCTGCATTCCTCTTCCTGGCAGGGGGCCTTTTCAACTACCGCAGGCTCCACAGGATTGTCATATGCCTTCAGCACATCCCTGATATACCGGCGGCTGTCTGTTCCAAGGGCCTGATAGATGTCAGCCCGGTTCCTGACAACATTCCCCACCACCCTGAACCCATAGTCCCTCACCTCTGTGAACAGGAGGGTCTTATCCGGGTTCTCACAGAGGGCGCGGGCTATCTCAAAATCAACGGAGAGGCCCTTCATCTCCATGGCACGGCCGATATAGCCTCGCAGATCCTTCATATCCCCGGCCTCCACCGCCTGTACAGGTCGTTATCTATGCCTAGAGAGTCCAGCACCTTGCCAACTATGAAGTCCACCATGTCCTCCACGGTCTCAGGCCGGTGATAGAAGCCGGGCATGGCAGGCAGGATGACCACCCCCATCTTTGAGAGCCTGAGCATGTTCTCAAGGTGGATCTGGGAGAGAGGGGTCTCCCGCGGCACCAAAACCAGCTTCTTGCCCTCCTTTATCATCACATCCGCCGCCCTTGTGATGATGTTCGAGGCGTAGCCATTGGCAACGGCTGAGAGGGTCTTCATGGAGCACGGTATGATCACCATGGCATCGAATCTGGCAGAGCCGCTGGCGACCTCGCCGTCCAGCCGGTCCTCATCCATGCACCGGCCTTTCCAGCCGCCCAGCTCATAGGAGGCCACCTTCTTTGCTGCCTCTGATACCATGCACACATAGTCAACGCCCATCTCATCGAGCGCTTCCATGAGCCGGACCCCATAGGCAACGCCTGATGCGCCTGTCACAGCCACCGCCATCTTCATAAGGGAATGGTATAACCCGGGGACATATATAAAATATGCCTGGCCTGCTGCCAACGGAGAAAAAATCTATTAACCCTCGGCCGTCAATGGTGGAACAATGGTCTTCCCCTATCCTGCATATTACCCGAATCAAAGGGAGATAATCCAGTTCATCTCCAAGGCGGCTGCAGAGGGGAGGAACGCGGTCTTCGAGTCCCCCACAGGCTCAGGGAAGACCGTTGCCGTGCTCTCGGCCCTGCTGCCCATTGCAGAGGAGAGGGGGAAAAAGATCCTCTATCTCTGCCGCACCCATGAGCAGATGGACCGGGTTGTTGAGGAGCTGAAACGCATGGCCGAAGGTCGGGATCTGAAGGGCGTGTCCCTCAAATCCCGCAGAGACCTGTGCCTGAACGAGTTCATCCATGAGACGGCCCGCACCGGCGGCGAGGAGAGGTTTGCATGCACCATCCTGAAGAGAGAGGGCAAATGCGTGTATTACAGGAACCTCGAGAGAAGGGCCCCGGCCTTTGAAGGGCCTATCACTGCAGCGGAGGCGGCAAAGCGCTGCCGTGGTCTATCTGTCTGCCCCTATGAATGGATAAAAGGCCTCTTAGGCGACTGCAACGTCATAGCATGCAGCTATCTCTATGTCTTTGACCCGGGCATCCGCTCCGCCTTTCTCAGGGCACTGGACAGTTCCCTGTCCATGGAGGACTTCATCCTCGTCTTGGACGAGGCGCACAACCTCCCCCGGCTGGCGGCAGATATAGCCGGCAACGTGCTGACGGAGTTCGCTGTGTCCCGCGCCCTTAAAGAGGTGGATGACCATGGGGTGCCTGATGCAGAGGGCCTTCTGGAGAGGCTCCGGGAGTTCATGGTCCAAAGCGAAGGGATTGAGATGCGGCTCAGAAAAGAGGCGCTTCTGGACAGGCTCGGCATTGAGCCGGGGGAGGTGGAAAGGCTCGTGGACACTGGCGAGGAGATCAGGAGAAGGAGGCTTGCAGAGGGGAAGCGGCCCGTATCATACCTCCATTCATGCGCCTCTTTCCTTGCTCAGTGGATGGATGCCAATGAGGAGGAGTTCGCCTTTTTTTCATCGCAAACAGAGAAGGGGATGCCCTATCTTGAGATACTCTCCCTTGAGCCCAAGACCATAACCAGAGCGCCCCTCACAGAGGCCTATCTCTCTGTCCATATGAGCGGCACCCTCACGCCCATAGAGCCCTACTGCGATGTGGTGGGCGTCGAGAGGTACAGGTCCATGAGCTTTCCCTCACCCTTTCCAAAGGAGAACATCGCCGCCTTTGTGGACGCCACCGTCTCGACCCTGGGCTCTCTCAGGACCGCTGAGATGTACCGGCGCATCGGAGAGAGGATCGAGGCCCTGCTCTCCATCATACCAGGGAACGTCCTTGTCTTCTTCCCATCCTATGTGGTGCTCAACGCCGTGGTCGAAAGGGGCGTGGACACCGACAAGGAGGTCTTCATAGAGAGGAGCGCTGCATCCTCAGAGGAGAACAACAGGATGATAAGGCGATTCAAAGGATCGGACAACGCCGTGCTCCTGGGGGTGCAGCAGGGCAGGAACAGCGAGGGGCAGGACTTCCCGGGGGCGCAGGCCCGTGGGGTGATCGTGGTGGGCATACCCTATGCGGTGAAAGGGCCGCGGGTGAAGGCCCAGATAGAGTATTATAACAGGGTGCACAGGGGCTGGTGGGGCAGATATCCTCTTGGGGAGTACTACGCCTATTTCCTCCCGGCCTATCGGAGCCTGAACCAGGCTGCTGGGAGGGCCCACCGCAGCCTCAGCGACAAGGCTGCCATCATATTCCTTGAGCGGCGGGTCCTCTTTGACGGGAAGGTCTGGGCCAACATCGCGCCCTGGATAAAGGAGAACATCCGTCTCACAGAGGACCTGGAAGGCGAGGTTGCGGGCTTTTACAGATGACGAGGTCCAGTGTATGGGGCCTATCTCTTCACGATCCTCCTGTTCCTCTCGCCTCCCCTCTGGGCACGGACCTCAAGGCCCATCTCCCTCACCGTTTGTATGGTGTTACGGGGAAGCTGGTAGTCACCGCATTCTGCGGCATATTCCATTGCCTGAATGGCACATATGAATGTTGCAAGGTCCCCTGCCACATCGATGTCGGTGAGCTCCTCAAGGAGAAGAAGGCGCAGGCCCCTTTTTCTGGCAAGCCCTGTGAGGTTGTCCATCTCAACACCGGCTGTAAAGACGCCTGTGAAGTCAAGAGGCCTGGTGACACCTACCAGATAGACGCCTCCCTCGCCAGAGGGGCCGAGGACCATGCCGCCCTCCCTCCTCAGGAAACCAAAGCCCCTGTTGATGGTCCTGGGCTGGATATGGGGCAGGTCGCTGCCGATGACAATGACGCTCTGGCACTCCCTTAAAACACTCTCCACTGCCTTTGTGAACCTCTCGTCAAAGTCACGGCCTTCCTGTGGGAAAAGCCTGACCCCTGCAGGCCCTCTCTCGCCAACAAACCCCTCCATAACATTGCCGCTCCCAGCAGGGTGGTAGGAGAGATAGATCTGGTCCGCCTCTGTCCTCTCAGCGGCTGCCAGCACATCGGCGAGAAAGGACTCATAGAGCCTGAGCACCTCCCTGTCGCAGAGGGGAGTGCCGGCCTTCAGCCGCGTCTTCACAAGCCCCTTTACCGGCGCCTTTGCAAAGACAAGCAGCCCATCTCTCCCTTTCATGCTAAGGTTATCTCCACCTCCGAGGTCTCCATCATATGCTGGACAAGCCTCTTCGCCCAGAGAAGCTTCTTTCTCTTTATCCTCCAGTCCCTGGTGAAGGAGTATCTCCCTGCCGGGCCTTCAAAATCCATCCCGTAAAAGGTGATCTTCCTCGGCCTGAAGTGCTCTGCAAGGAACCCTGCCCGGTCCCCATCTGTAAAACCGCCGAAGTTGAGGAGTCTGCCGAAGGGCTCTGTCTGTGTGGTCCCATAGGCGCCTGTGAAAGAGGGGGCATATCTCCTGATCTCCTCCATGTTATCTCCGTGGGCGTGGAGGACGATTATCGCGCCCTCCCTGTTAGCGGCCTGTATATCATCTATCCTCCCGTCAAGGTCTGTCACCACCATATGGGGGATCACCCCCTTCTCCTGCAGGAAGGTGCAGGCGCCATCTGCAGCGATGTTGACGCCATCTGGGATGGAGCGCAGGTCCTCAAGGGAAGGGCCGGCGCCGAATATGTTGACCTCCCTGCCACGAATAAGCCCCTCAAGTATGAGCGGGCTCTCTGTGCTCAGCAGTGAATTCAGGAGCGAGGCCGATGCCATGTCGGCCTCCTCTGAGAACCCGAAATCACTCAGGATCTCCCGGTAAAATCCAAGCCACACTTGCATTTCCATACAAATAAATCAATAAAAAGGTTTATATGCCTAATGCCTGCTATTTTTGAGTGTTAATGGTAAAAACCGGTAGGGCAAAACTATAAATATCAACGGAATGGAATAAAATGGCAAGGAGCAATTAGCATGGTTGGGGAGAAAAAAGAAGAGGATATTGTTGGAAGGCTGGAGGCGTTGCGGAAGAAGGTCCCGCCCGCGCCCCCTGGAGGCGCGCCTCCCAAGGCGCCGTCACCGGCGCCGCCAGCTGCCGATGAAAGGAGGCGGAGGCTGGCACGTATACTTGGGATCCTTGTGATAGTCATAGTCCTTGGCTCTGTCTTCTATGTGGGGTACACGATGTTCATAAGGCCCATGAAGACCCCTGCTCCCACCATGGCCCCCTCAGGCGAGGAGCAGGCGCAGGAGCAGGCGAGGCTTGCAGAGCTTGCCAAGGCAAAATCTGAGAAGATAAAGGCCATAAACGATGCCTTTGCAGGGCTGCCGCAGGACTACACCACTGCCAAGGCCGGGCTCATAGAGAAGGTCAACTCAGCCGCCACCAAGGCAGAGGTTGAGGCCGTTGACCATGTGACCCCTGCAACAGAGGCATGGAGGAGCTACAGGACAGACATCCTTGAGGAGAAATCCACCATCACAGGCAAGGTCATCGCCTATGTGGGCGACAGGCTCATCAAAGGTGTGGAGGAGATTAGAAGGCAGATCGACAGAGGCACCCTTCCAGAGCTGCAGGAGATGACCATCAAAGAGGCCTACACAGAGTACATACCCATCAGGCTTCCAAGGGAGCAGATCACAGGCGGCTTTGCCGAGGTGGGTGACATGGTGAACATCCACTACCGGTGGACCGAGAAGGTGAACGGCACCGATGTGGACAGGATAAAGTATCTGGCCAAGAACGGCCGTATCGTTGCCATCATGAGGGCTGCAAGCACCATATCCCTCTCTGAAAGCCAGAGCCAGACAGAGCTTGGCGGCGGGAGCGAGGGCAAGGGCAATGTAACGTCGCTCACACTCGGCAGCGGCGGCATATCCATATCTGACGGACCCTATGGCGCCAGCGTGGGGTACAAGACGCTGGAAAGGTCCACCTCATATACGGTGAACCTTGCCGAGGTGCAGAAGGCGGCTGTTGCGAACCGGATCCCTGAGGAGGAGCTGATGAAGGATCTGGAGAAATACGGTGTCAGGCTCACCGAGATGGAGAGGGAGACGAACATCGGCGACCTGGATGCAGAGTATCTCATGCTTGTGGAGGTGTCAGAGGAAGAGGCAAGCGAAGTTGTGCTGAGGCTGCTCGATAAGAATGATAAGGCTAACATCTTGGTTACGATCTCAAAACCGCCCTCATGGGCAAGTTGAGGGTGTAGCCTTGCGATATGCGGTCGTCCTCTTTGCGCTGCTACTGGGCACTGCAGCGGTTCATGGCGCGCTTACACCTCCATCCACCGGTAGGACGGGGCTGAATTACATAACCCTCTCCAACATAAGCCATGACCCTGCCAAGTTCTACACCGTGATCGAGGCCACCGTGGAGAACACAGGCTTTGAAAAGGTCTTCATAGCTCTGCCTGAGGACTGGGAATATGACCCGGCGCTCTACTCTGCAAAGGGCGAGCCAATCATAGTGAGCAAACCCGACCTCCACAGGAAATACGGGAGCCCGAATGACAGAAACTCCTTCATCAACAACCACTTCGTCTTCTGGCAGAGAGGCGGCTTTGCAATAAGCAAGGGGAGCCCTATAAAGTTCATCTATGAAGACGGCACCTTTCACTATGGCTGGTTCGTCCGGCCCAATGAGCGTCTTGTCTTCACCATCAAGATGTCGCCGCCCACAGACCAGACCGAGGGTGTGATAGACCCCTTTGAGATAGAGCAGAACCGCTCAGACATCCGTGTAATTGAATGGAACCAGGAGTTCTATGCATACCCGGAGACAATCGGAAGCGCGAGAGCGGTGGGCTTCATGGCAGCCCCGTGGGTGGTGAAAGGGGCAACCATGGTGGAGGCCACCCCCGGCGTGTATGTGAACCTCAGCGGCCTCAGGGGCGAATACTATTTCGAGCTCGTCGAGCCTGAGAAAAACCTCTCTTCACAGGCCTCTTCAGAGGAGCTCACGGTGCCTGCATGGGATGAGTGGTTCAGCGGCTCAGGCGTCTATGCCCTCAATCCTGTGGGGCTTGCCTCTTTGAAGGAAGGTCCACCTGAGATACCTGAGATCAACAAGACCCAGGAGGAAAAGAAGGTTTCAGAGCCGCTTTTCATCCCTGTGTGGTACATCGGCATGGACTTCTACTCCACGCTGGGCATCCAGACCACCCAGGGTCCTGCTGTGAGATACAGGTATGAGTGGAAGCGGGACCGCGTCATCGAAGGCGTGGATGCAAGCCTCTACACAAAGGAGCCGGCCACGTTGACAGAGCTCTATGGCAGCGGGTCAACGATCACCGTGGAGCCTGTATCCAAGAAGACGCTGGACCTTGCGACCGTGCCAGAGTGGTATGCCTGGTTCTCCTAGGAGCTGATGAACCGCTCTATCCTGTCAAGGGCTGTTTTCAGGTCCTCCATGGCCGTTGCATAGGAGCATCTGACGAATCCCTCGCCGCTCTCGCCAAAGGCGGTTCCAGGCACCACAGCCACCTTCTCTTCCTTCAGGAGCCCGGTGGAGAACTCCTCGGAGGTGAGGGATGTGGAGGTTATATCCGGGAAGGCGTAGAAGGCGCCTCCAGGGGTTGCGCATGGAAGGCCGAGGTCGTTGAGGCGCTTCACAATAACGTTCCGCCGCCTCTTGTATTCACGGACCATGGCATCCACCTCCTTCTTGCCGTGGCGCAGCGCCTCGATAGCCGACATCTGGCCTGTTATGGGTGCGCAGAGCATGGTATACTGGTGGAGCTTCATCATGGCCTCTGTGATCTCCGGGGAAGCCAGCGAGAACCCGATCCTGAAGCCTGTCATGGCATAGGCCTTTGAGAAGCCGTCAAGGAGGATGGTCCGCTCCTTCATGCCGTTGAGGGATGAAAAGGGCCTGTGGACGCCTTCATAGGTGAGCATCCAGTACACCTCGTCTGAGATGACGATCAGGTCGTGCTCAACAACCACATCTGCTATTTCTTCAAGCTCCTTCTCTGACATGGTGGCGCCTGTGGGGTTGTTGGGGTAGTTGAGGACAAGGGCCTTTGTCCTGTCTGTTATCGCCTTTTCCAGCGCCTCCGGGGTCAGCTTAAAACCATCATCTGCAGATGTTGCAACCGCCACCGGCACTCCGCCGGCAAAGGTGACGCAGGGCTTATAGGAGACGTAGCTCGGCTCGTGGACGATCACCTCGTCCCCAGGGTTCACAACGGCCCGTATGGCCAGGTCATAGGCCTCGCTCACGCCTGTTGTGACGAGTATCTCTCCCTCAGGGTCGTATTGGAGACCGTGCCTTTTACCGTAGAAGCGGGATATCTCCTCACGAAGCTCAAGGAGGCCGAAGTTGGAGGTGTACATGGTGTATCCCTGCTCAAGGGAATAGATGCAGGCCTCCCTGATGTGCCATGGCGTGACAAAGTCCGGCTCTCCCACGCCGAGGGATATGACATCCGGCATGCCGATGACCATCTCGAAGAACCGTCTGATGCCGGAGGGCGGGACAGCCTTTGCGCGGCTCGATACAGGGTCTCTCATCTTTCCTGTCCCATCAGGGCGAGACTAAAAGCCTCTTGTTCCTCTTCTTCCTGTGGAATATGACGCCCTGCTCCTTGTATTTCTTGAGCATGAAATGGGTGACTGTCCCGGTGACCTGATCGAGGGTCGCAAGCTTCTCTGAGACAAAGGTGGCCACCTCCTGCAGGTTCCTGCCCTCCACGATGACGAGGATGTCATAGGTGCCGGAGAGAAGGTATGCTGTGAGGACCTCCGGGAACTTTATGATCCTCTCTGCCACCGCGTCGTAGCCGATGCCGCGCTGAGGCGTTACCTTCACCTCGATAAGCGCCTGCACCGCTGAGTCGGCAAGGTCCTTGTTGATTATGGCGGTGTACTTCAGTATGACCCCTTTTTTCTCAAGCTCTCTGATGGCTGCCTTGACCTCGGCAGGGGATCTCCCGGTCATACGGGCTATCTCTTCCGGGGTGGTCCTTGCGTCCTTCTCCAGGATCTCAAGTATCTCATCCATTTTTGGCTCACCATCTTGAAATGCGGGACGGCGGGTTCATAAATCTTTCTCTCCTTCCAGCGGGAGTGTGAAGCGGAAGGTTGAGCCCTTCCCCGGCGTGCTCTCCACCCACACCCGGCCCCTGTGGGCGGCCACGAGGTTTTTCACAACGGCAAGCCCTATGCCTGTGCCGCCGTATCTCCTTGTTGTGGTCGCCTCTATCTGGAAGAGGGGCTCGAATATCTTCTCAGTGTATTCAGGCTGGATGCCGATGCCCGTGTCCTTCACGCTGATCTCTATGGAGCCCTCTTTCTTTGCGGCCGTAATCTCCACCCTCCCTCCTTTCCTGTTGAACTTTATGGCATTGTCGATGAGGTTATAGAGGATCTGGCGCAGGGACCTCTCATCGCCGATGACCTCTGGCAGATCACCATCGGCGGTGTAGCTGAGGGTCACGTTCTTCTCAAGGGCCCTGAATCTCAGGTTGTCCATTGACTGTCTTATGACCCTGTTTATGTCCACCTTCCGCTTTTCCAGGACGTATCTCCCGCGGTAGACGTCTGCCACGTCAACGAGGTTGTCCACAAGCTCGTTCAGGCGTGTGAGGGCGTTCTCGCACATGGCAAGGAGGTGTTCCCGCTCCTCAGGATCCTCCTCCTCCCTGATGAGGTCGATGGCGCTCTTGGCGATGGTCACAGGCGTCCGGAACTCGTGGGAAACGTTTGAGATGATGTCGGTCTTTATCCTTTCAATGCCCTTGAGCTCCTCATAGGCCAGCTCCAGCTCCTTCTTTGACAGTGTGAGGTCCTCCAGCATGTTCATGAGTGAGTCCTTGGCAAGGCTAAGGTCCTTTGTCCGCTCCTCCACAGTGGCCTCAAGGTCCCGTGCCTGATCACGGATCCTCCTCTCCATCTCCTTCTGCCTGGAGATGTCAGTTATGACTGCGAAGCTTCCCAGAAAGCGGCCCGCCTCATCGAACAGGGGCGATGCAGAGACAAGGACAGGGAGCTTTGAGCCGTCTTTCCTTGTGAGCTCAAGCTCGTATCTTGAGGCCGCGCCCCTGGATCTCTTCTCAAGCTCCTTTTTCAGCCTGCCCTGGCTCCTCTCATCCACAAAGGACATGACATTCCTGCCTGTTATCTCCTTCACAGGGTAGCCGAGCATCTCCGCGAGCTTGTCGTTGACCATGGTGGTCACCCCCTTCCCATCGATGGCCCAGAAGCCGTCGTTCATGGTCTCTATGAGCTGGCGGTACCTCTTCTCAGACCTTTCAAGCACCTCCTTTGTGGCCGACATCCTCTGCAGCTCCTCGCTGCTCCCCCTGACCTCAAGCTCTGTCTCATATAGGATGATGGCCATCGACAGTATCTCAAGGAGCCTGTGAAGCACCTCGCTGCCAAGGAAGAGCTCCGCTGCAAAGGAGAGCTCAAAGACGAGCATGGAGGCCAGGAGGACGACGGCCGCTGGATAGGCCCTTTCAAAGAACACCTTTTCTGTGACACCCTTCATATAGGGGAGGAAGTGGAACAGCTCGATGAGCGCCGCAAAGGCAAAGAGCGGGACAAGGAAATAGACGAGGTCCAGATACATCAGCCCTGCCTCCTGATCCGCAGCAAAAGGAGCCATGCGCCAAGGACCCCCAGGTCTATGAGGAGGAGGAGCGCTGCTTCAAGGACCTCAGATGTCTCCTCAAGGAAGCGGGCCTCTGCCTCTGTCGCTGCCATGAGGGAAAAATGCTCCAGCACCTCTGAGATTATGAGCAGGACCAGGGGGAGGAACAACACGAAGAGGATCGCCCTGAGGAGGGCCATGTGCTTCTCAAGCCCTTTTCTTGTTGCCTCGGAGGTGAGCTCCTCCCTCCCGAGAACAACTGCTATGAGCAGCCCTGCTGTCAGGGGCAGGGCCAAGAGCACCTCTGCCCTGAGGACTGCCTCAACGTTCGGCCATGCTCCAGCTACCACGCCCGACCTTTATGTTTTTTATAATTGATAAATATATGCTCACACCCCACCTAAAGCCCTATCCGGGCATAATAGGCGTCCTCGCAGTTTGCCACAGACTCCCCGAGGGTCCTATGGGAGTATAGTTCCGAGCCATTCTTTCTGATGGAGAGATATTCGAGTTTTGAGGGCATCTCATTGTATATGAATGTGCTTCGCTTCGTCTCAAAGGAATGGGCCACCCTGCTGTATGAGCTTATCCTGGCGGTGAGGGACTCGCCCTCCTGCGTTGTGCCTGAGATGACCCATAATCCATCCCTCAGGGAGATCTCCTGGTCAAGCCTGAACTCCATCCTCTCCCCATCGATCTCGAAGTTGATGCTTTTGTAGAGCGGCAGGATTATCCTTGGCTCATAGAAGTCGAGCTGCGCGCCGCCTTCAAAGAAGACCCGGCCCCAGCGCCACGGGATGAAGGGCATGTTGAGGTTCACCTTCTGCACAAAGGCAAATCCCTTTTCAACGGGCTCGCCCATAATCCTGCCTGTGAAGGGAAGGTATTTGTTGTGGCGATAGAATGGCGAGATCCCTGCATGGAATCTCACATAGTCTGTCTTGGAGGCGGAGTCGTCAAGGAACACCTCTGTATCCAGGTCCTTTAACGCCAGCAGATATCCTTTGTCCGCGGAGATGAACCTGAATGATTGAGAGCGCATGCCTCCCCTGAGGTCCAGAACCTCGTTCCTTGTTTTATGGATGAGGCTTTCCTTCTGGCACCAGAAGGAGAGACCCACCTTGCATTGGGAGCCGTTGCTGGAGAACTCTGTCTCAACGCCGTTTATCCAGTAGGGGGAGACCTTTTTCTGGCCCACCCCGATCATGAGCTGGGTCTTGTCCACAAGGTCTGTGAGGAAGAAGAAGCGATACACCGTTGTCCATGGATAGAGCCTGTCTGTGAAGTCGAAGAACTCCTCGTCAAAGGACCGGTCTGAAGCGGTGTCCCGTATCAGGTCCTCAAGGTTGCGGCCGAACATACATGTGGAGATAGGTTTTCCAGATATAAATAAGCTGTTCCGAAAACCCATGCTGCTTAAGGGTTTCAGGGCTCTCGCTCTCCAGATCTCAGCGAATTGATGAGGAGGATCATAAATAGAATTGCAGAAAGAACAGCAACCTTTTCGGGCACGACCTCTGCCGAGCGGCCGAGTGCGGCTGTAGGGTCCATCTTTAAAGCGCTGTAAAGGGCGTTTAATATGATACCAAATGTAAGGGTAGCTATGGTTATGCCTGTGAGATAGACTGCCGCTGTTTTTTTGCCCATGTGCTTCAGGACCATTGTTATGGTTGCCATGTTTGTGGCCGGGCCTGCCAGAAGGAACACGAGGGCTGCTCCCGGGCTCAGCCCCTTGGCGATGAGGGCGGCTGCAATGGGTGTTGAAGCCGAGGCGCAGATGTACATGGGGACGCCTATAACAAGCATTGCGACCATGGGGATCAATCCGGTGCCGCCGAGATAGGTCTCAAATATGGTCTGTGGAAAGAGGGCTGCAACAACGCCGGCTGCGATAAATCCAAGGATGAGCCAGCGGGACACATCTCCAAGGAACTCGAAAAAGGCATAGCTCAATATCCTTTCAAGAGCCGGTCTTTTAGAATCCTCTTCCTTATATTCACACCGGTCACAGCCTTCTATATGGCGGATGCGGTGGTTGTTACGTTCTATTTTGGAGTCTCCGGTCGCCATCTCTAAGACGCCGGCAAACACTGCTGTAGCCACTGCCGCCACTGGCCGGAAAACCGTCATAACAGGGTCGAGCAGGGCATAGGTTATGGATATGGAGTCCACACCGGTCTCAGGTGTGGCGATGAGGAATGATAGGGTTGATGCACTGGATGCGCCGTCCCTGTAGAGCTTTGTGGCAGTCGGGGCAACGCCGCAGGAGCAGAGCGGGAGGGGCGCTCCGATAATCGAGGCCCGCACAACAGAGCTGAGGCTGTCTTTCCCAAGGAACCTTTGGATCTTCTCTTCAGGCATGTACACGTGGATTATCCCTGCAATGAGGAATCCAAAGAGCAGGTAGGGCGATGCATCCTTCAGAAGGAGCCAGGTCTCTTTCATGATCTCAAGGTACAGCGCGGCCATGGTCTACTCCGTTACATGACTGAGCGTCTGGTCTATGAGGCTGTATACGTGTCTGTCTGCGAGGGAGTAGTAGAGCATTTTTTTCTCTCTCCTGAACCTGACGAGGTTCAAATCTTTAAGGACACGCAGCTGGTGGGAGACCGCCGATTGTGTCAATCCAAGGAGAGCCGATATCTCGCATACGCAGAGCTCTGATCTTGACAGGGCATAGAGGATTTTGGCCTTCGTGGGGTCGCCTAAAACCCTGAATATCCGGGAGAGGGCCCTCACAGAGTCTTCTTCAGGCATCTCTTTCCTGAGCTCCTGAACCTTCTGCACGTCTACGGCGGTGGTCTGGCATAGGAGATTCATATGAACATCTGCTCATACGTGCAGATATATAAATCTTACTGCAAAAAACACTGGTCTACCTGCCGCCGCGGACTGAAAGATAGAGCATGGACAGGAGGAACATCACACTTGAGAGCTGGAGGCCCACCTCGATGAGTATGAGCACGTGTGTGAGCGCCATTGCATAGAGGCAGGTCTGCAGGGCCGTGTCCTTTTTCATGGCCCCAAGGTAGAGGCCCACAAAGAGGGCTGTGAGGAGGGTCCCGGCGATGCCGAAGTCAAGGGTGAGAGGGCCAAAGAGGGTGGATGTGATGATATGGGGCTCTGTGTAAC
>RFHW01000046.1 GCA_003695745.1 Methanobacteriota archaeon
CTTTAGCTTTGGCCCGGCCTCTCCAAGCTCACCGATAACCAGGTCTTTCAAGACCGTTGCCACTTTGTCAAGCCTGATTATTGATGGTGCTTTCAAACCTGTTGAGCCGAATTCCTCATGGTCTTTAGGTATTTTAACACCGGCCCGTGGGATTTTGTCCGGGATTCTGGAGGAGATAAAGGCGACTACAACGTCTTTCCTCCCATCATACAGCACCAGCGCGGGCCTCAATTTGGATGCAGTTAGATCGGTGAAGGGAAATGGCACAAGGACAAATTTCCCCTTCATCTATACCGTACCTTCAAATCCTTGATAGAATAGATCTCTGGCTCTTCAGAGACAAAACCAGATAGGGCTTTTTCAGAGAGCCTCATAATCGAGACGATCTCTTTTTCTTCCAAGAGTTCATCAACTTTTCTGTCCAGTTCCCTGAGATACTGCTTTATCTCGATTATATCTGCCTCTGTGCCCATAATGAATATGAATAAACCTTTAACCTATAAAAACTTTGTTTTTAAAGACCTTTTGAGGTGTCGAGAATGGTGGCGATGAGCTTTTCTGTGAAGAGCAGGTCGTCGATGGTTGCAAAGAAGGTCCCTGTCCTCTTCGATCTCAGACTGGTCAGGACCCTTTTCCCATCTGCCCATGTATGGATCTCAACGGTCCTGGGCGCGATCCTGTTGTCCATCTCTATCAGAGCGGCAACGGCCCTCGCCGTCTCCTCATCGCCGTATTGAAAGGATATCTCACCTTCAAGCAACGTCGCTCTCACTCCTCCTCATGCTCATCGAACCCAAAGGATATGTACGTCATCAGATAAAACCCTGTGCCAACATTCCTCAAAGCCCCAGTTCAGATGCGAGGCGGCCCCTGTAAAATCGATGGGCCTCCATCGTTCCTGCTCTGTCTGAGCCTGCTATGACGATGATCCTCTGCCCGCTGGCCCACACACCGCTCTTCACATACATCTCTCTGGAGCCGGGTTCCCTGATGGCTCTCTGCTCATCCTCTGAGAGTATCTCTCTCACAACACCACCCACCTGCTCATATGCGTCCGGGCCTCCGAGGATCACCACAGAGCCGCTCTGCCTGTATCGATCCATAAAATCAGAGGCAGAGACATGGATCACCCTCGCCCCGCTGCTCTTCAGGAACAGGAGGAGGTCAAGGGCGCCGTCAAGGTCCACTGAATTTGCAAGGAGGATCACCTCCACCGGCGATTCCTTCGCGGCGGTCTGCTCAGGCAGGGCCTCTGCAAAGAAGCGGAGCTCACGTGAGGGGCGGTCATAGGACGCCGCAATATAAGAGCCGTCTTTGGAGATGGAAAAGCCATGCACCGGGCCGTTGAGCGCAAAGGTCCCTGTGAGATTCCCCTCTCTGGAGTAGAGATAGAGGCCGCCCTCCTCTGTGAGCGCCGCCACCGTCAGGCCATGGTCCAGCACGGCCACATCCAGAGGGCTCCACCCGATCTTGCGGCTCCACACAAGGACACCGCGGTCGTTGACCATATAAAGGTCGTTCAGCCTTGAGGCGGCGGCCACATAAGAGCCGTCCCCTGCTATGGAAACACCGGAGAGCCCGAGGCCTGAGCCATAGGTCCAGATGATCCTGCCGTCCCTGTCAAAGAGATAGATGCTTCCAGCTTCGGAGCCGGCTGCAATGTAAGAGCCATTCTCTGATATGGAGAGGCCGCGCACATCGCCATCCAGCCGCTGGGACCAGAGGAGAACGCGGTCCATGCTCAGGAGATAGACCCTGTCCTTTGCCGCGGCAGCAACGTATCTCCCGTCCTTTGAGATGGAGACCTCGCTCACCTCATCTGAGCCGAGGTCCTCCAGCAGCACCATCGAGCCGTTCCGGTCCATAACATAGATGTTTGTGTCTGTTGAGCCTGCCGCGATATAAGAGCCGCTCCCATCGATTGAAAGGTCTGTCACAGCGCCATGTATCTTGCGCCGCCATATCAGCCCGCCAGTGCTGTTCAGGAGATAGACCATCTGGTCCTCTGAGCCTGCCGCCACATATCTGCCATCTGCTGAGACGGCCGCACCCGTCACCCAGCCATCGGCTGTGTAGCTCCATCTCAAGCCGTAGCCGGGGCCCTGCCCATGGACAGCTGCCGGTGACAGGGCCAGAGCGGCTATGATGATTAGAATCCCCTGTTTCATGGTGCGCTCCCGATTAAAGAGATTCCTGCGGTGGATATATAACCCTTCCTTTTGAGGATTGGAAAGGACCTTTGCCGCAATATTTTTAACCATCCGTTGAAATTGGGGTCACTATGAAATGGGAAGTGAGGATATCCTATAAGAAGGGGGTGCAGGATTCTGAGGGCGAGTCAACGCTGTCAGGGCTCAGGGCCCTTGGATTCAGAGGGGTGGAGCGGGTCGGGGCTGCCAAGGTCTATCTCATCGAGGGGGAGGTGAGCCGCGAGGATGTGGAGGAGATGTGCCGGAGGCTCCTTGCCAATCCAGTGAGCCAGGACTACACAATCACTGAAGTGAAATAAAGATGGCAGTGCAGATATCTCTTGAGCTGGATGACCGGGGGCTTTTAAGGCTGTCAAAGGAGAGGCAGCTCTCACTCAGCCTCGGGGAGATGAAGGCCATCCGGGACCACTACAGGGGGCTTGGGAGGGATGCCACCGACGTGGAGCTTGAGACCTTCGCCCAGACATGGAGCGAGCACTGCTGCCACAAGACCTTCCGCGGTGATGTGGAGGTGGATGGCAGGGTGATCTCGAACCTCCTGAGATCCACGGTGGCGCGGGTGACAAAGGAGCTCAGCCCCCGTTGGTGCTTCTCGGTCTTCGAGGACAACGCAGGGATCGTGGACTTTGAAGGCGACCACGCCATCGCCTTCAAGGTGGAGACACACAACCACCCCTCGGCCCTTGAGCCCTTCGGCGGCGCCGCCACCGGCGTGGGAGGCGTGATACGGGA
>RFHW01000047.1 GCA_003695745.1 Methanobacteriota archaeon
CCTTTTCCGTGGAATAGGGGATGGTCGTGACCCAGTAGTATCTTTCTCTCCTGGAAAGGTTTTTAGAGGCTATAAGAGAGCTGTTGTTGAGCTGGGGCAGAGGCTGAGGATGGTTAGAGGATGTTAGATGGGCGTGCCGGCAGGGTTTTACAGAGACAACGAAGAGGCCGAGTCCTGATCTATGGCTCTGCCCAGCTGCTCAGGATATAAACGATTGGGAGGGTGAAACAGGCCCGTGGGGGGGGACAGATCGAGGAGGGCTGGCCCAAGCCGCCTCTTTAGGCATAAAGTTTAAAAAGTGTGAGTGATAATGCACTGCTTAATTCGATTTAGCGGGTTGATATTTTGGTTGAAGATGTGCTTTCAACGGTGAGGAAGACGGAGGATGAGGCTGAGAGGATAATCTCCGAGGCTAAGGCAAAGGCCGCAGATATCCTGAAGAAGTCCGAGGTGGAGGCGCGCAGGGTTGCTGAGGAGCTTGAAAAGGAGGGGAGAAAGATTGCCGATGAGATGATTGAGAAGGCGAGGGCTGAAGGCGAGAAGGAGGCTTCCAGGATTGTTGAGGAGGAGGAGAAAAAGGCCCGTGCCCTTGAGAGGTCCTCGGAGAAGAGGCTCGAGGAGGCTGTGAATCTCATTGTTGATGCCGTTTTGAATGTTGGAGGAGATTAAAATGGCGGATGCGGCCAGTGTGGAGAAGATAACCTCGAAGATACTGGATGATGCTGAGAGGAGGTCCAGGGAGATAATCGGGGAGGCGGAGGAGGGTGCCCGTGAGAGGGTTGAGGCGGCCAGGAGGAAGGGGGAGGTTGTGAAAAAGGAGCTGGTTGACGACGCTCACAAGGAGGCTGAGCAGGTGAAGCGCAAGATGATCTCTGAGGGCAAGATAAAGGCGAGGACGATCATCCTGGAGGCGAAGGAGAGGCTTATCAACCGCGCCTTCGAGCTGGCGGAGAAAAGGCTGGAGGGGCTGCCAGATGATAAAAGCTATCCTCAGGTGCTTTTCAACCTTGCCCGTGACACGTGCATCGCCATGGGCGGCGGGGAGCTGAAGCTCCTTGTGCGGAAGGAGGATGAGAAGCTCCTTTCCAAAGAGCTGAAAAAGCTGGAGGAGGCTGTGAAGAAGGCCACCGGCAGGACGGCGAAGCTGGCCATTGACACTGCAGAGATAGGGCCGGGTGTTGTTGTGAAGCGCATGGACGGCGCGGTGGAGATCGATTCCACCTTCACCAGCCGTATTGAGCTTCTTCGTCCGGAGCTGAGGCTGAAGGCGGCGGAGGTGCTCTTCAAATGAAGATATCTGTCATAGGCGATCATTCCACTGTCACAGGCTTCAGGCTGGCCGGTGTGAACGAGGGCTTTGAGGTGGAGGATTCAAAGGAGGCCCTTCAGATAATCAGAGAGAGCATGAAGGACAAGGATTCAGGCCTGATCATCATCACCGAGAAGCTCTATGGAAAGATCGCAGAAGAGGTTCAGAGGCTCACCGAGAAGCGGGTGTCGCCCATGATCGTTGCCATTCCCGATTCAAAGGGCTTCTTCGAGGAGAGGATAGACCCGATAAGGGACCTTGTGAGAAAGGCTGTGGGGATTGAGATTAAATACTGAGGTGATGAGGCTTGGTAGAAGGTAGGATTTCAAAGATCGCCGGTCCTGTTATAACCGCCGAGGGGATGAAGGGCGCTCAGATGTATGAGGTGGTCCGGGTCGGTGAGGAACGCCTTATCGGCGAGATCATCGAGCTAGAGGAGGACAGGGCCGTTATACAGGTCTATGAGGAGACGGTTGGCATGAGGCCCGGAGGAGAGGTGGTGGGCTCTGGCGCCCCCCTTTCTGTGGAGCTTGGCCCCGGTCTGCTGCGGATGATCTATGACGGTATCCAGCGTCCCCTTGAGATGATCAAGAATGAGACCGGCGATTTCATACAGCGAGGTGTGGATGTGCCATCTCTCTCCAGGACAGCCAAATGGCATTTCACACCTGTCGTGAAAGAAGGCGACAAGGTGGTTGCAGGCGACGTCCTCGGTGAGGTGCAGGAAACAGAGGTGATCACCCACAGGATACTTGTCCCGCCTGACCTGCCCGGCGGGGTCATCGAATCGGTGGCAAAAGAAGGGGATTATACTGTTGAGGACACTGTTGCTGTGTTGAAGACCGCCGATGGCAGGAGAGAGCTCTCCATGCTCCAGAGGTGGCCTGTGAGGCTGGGAAGACCCTACAGGGAGAAGCTTGATCCTGAGGAGCCGTTGATATCTGGCCAGCGTATCTTTGACACCTTCTTTCCCCTTACCAAGGGAGGGACATCGGCCATCCCCGGCCCCTTCGGAGCAGGGAAGACGGTGAGCCAGCATCAGCTTGCCAAGTGGGCCGACGCCGATGTCATCGTCTATGTGGGCTGTGGAGAAAGGGGAAACGAGATGACAGAGGTGCTTGAGGAGTTCCCCCATCTGGAGGACCCCAAGACAGGCAAGCCCCTTATGGAGCGAACCGTCCTCATCGCGAACACATCGAACATGCCTGTGGCAGCTCGGGACGCATCCATCTACACAGGCGCCACCATCGCAGAGTACTATCGCGACATGGGCTATAACGTGGCCCTGATGGCTGACTCCACATCCCGATGGGCCGAGGCCATGAGGGAGATCTCAGGCCGGCTTGAGGAGATGCCCGGCGAGGAGGGCTATCCCGCCTATCTTGCCTCCCGTCTTGCAGAGTTCTATGAGCGTGCCGGCAGGGTGGTGACACTCGGCTCTGATGAGCGCTATGGCAGCCTTGCCATGATAGGGGCGGTGTCGCCGCCGGGCGGCGATTTCTCTGAGCCGGTGACCCAGAACACCCTCAGGATCACCAAGGTCTTCTGGGCCCTCGACGCATCCCTTGCTGACAGGCGTCATTTCCCCTCTATAAACTGGCTCAGGTCATACTCCCTTTACACCGATGCCGTTGAGCCATGGTGGAGCAGGAACATCTCACCACAGTGGAAGGAGTTCCGTGTGAAGGCCATGGCCATGCTGCAGAAGGAGGCGGAGCTGAAGGAGATCGTCCAGCTCGTGGGCGCCGACGCCCTGCCGGATCGGGAGCGCCTTGTCCTTGAGGCTGCGCGGATGATCAGGGAGGATTTCCTCCAGCAGAACGCCTTCCATGACGTGGACACCTACTGCAGCCCCAAGAAGCAGTTTGCCATGCTCAAGCTCATGATAGAGTTCTATGACCGGGCGGACGAGGCTGTTTCCAAGGGCGTGCCTGCAAAGGACATAGCCGAGATGTCTGTTATAGATGAGATTGCAAGGCTGAAGTATGTGCCTGAAACAGAGTATGAGGCCAAGATCGAGGAGATCAACAATAAGTTGCAGGAAGAGCTAATGGCGCTCGTTGAAAAGTATTCGGAGAGGTGAATCTGGAAAATGGCTGTTCAGATGAAGGAGTATACTTCCACCACAGAGGTTGCGGGGCCTCTCATGATAGTGGAGGGTGTTGAGGGGGCTGGCTATGGCGAGCTCGTGGACATCAAGCTCTCTAACGGTGAGAAGCGCAGGGGACAGGTGCTTGAGATAGCTGGCGAGCGCGCCGTGGTGCAGGTCTTCGAGGGGACTAAGGGGATCGACACACGGGACACGAAGGTCAGGTTCACAGGGGAGACCATAAAGCTCCCGGTGTCGCGGGAGATGACCGGCCGCATATTCGACGGCACAGGCAGGCCCATTGACAAGAAGCCTGAGATACTGCCTGAGAAGTTCCTTGACATCCACGGGGCTCCCATGAACCCCACTGGCAGGGAGTATCCGCGGGAGTTCATCCAGACCGGTATCTCAACCATAGACGGGATGAACACCCTCGTCCGGGGGCAGAAGCTGCCCATCTTCTCGGGCTCAGGGCTGCCTCACAACGAGCTTGCCGCCCAGATAGCCAGGCAGGCCCGTGTCCTCGGCGAGGAGGAGGAATTCTCTGTCGTGTTCGCTGCCATGGGCATCACCTTCGAGGAGGCGAGCTTCTTCATGAAGGACTTCGAGCGCACAGGCGCCCTTGAGAAGGTGACGGCCTTCCTGAACCTTGCAAACGACCCTGCCATCGAAAGGATCATCACACCCAGGCTTGCGCTCACCACTGCCGAGTACTATGCCTTCGACCTGGGGATGCATGTGCTTGTTATCCTGACTGATATGACAAATTACTGCGAGGCCCTGCGGGAGATCGCGGCGGCGCGGGGCGAGGTCCCTGGCAGAAGAGGCTATCCCGGCTACATGTACACCGATCTTTCCACCATCTATGAGAGGGCCGGCAGGATCGCTGGCAAGAAGGGCACCATCACCCAGATGCCCATCCTCTCCATGCCCGACGATGACATCACCCATCCCATACCTGATCTCACAGGCTACATCACCGAGGGGCAGTTCGTGCTCTCACGGGAGCTGCACCGCCGGGGCATCTATCCCCCTGTGGACGTGCTTCCAAGCCTCTCCCGGCTTATGAAGGGCGGCATCGGCCCTGGCAGGACGAGGGAGGACCATGCAAACGTCTCGGACCAGCTCTACTCTGCCTATGCCGAAGGCAGGGACCTTCGGAATCTCGTGGCCATCGTGGGCGAGGAGGCGCTCACCGACAGGGACAAACGGTTCCTTGAGTTTGCAGAGCGCTTTGAAAAGGAGTTCGTCACACAGGACAGGGATGAGGACCGCTCCATCGAACGGACCCTTGAGATCGGCTGGAGGCTTCTGTCCATCCTGCCTGAGAGGGAGCTCAAACGTATCAGCAGCGACTATATCAAGAAGTATCATCCAAACTACAAAGAAGGCGCAAAAGAGGGGTCTTCTGAGGAGAGAGAAGGGCAGGCGGAGGAGTAGATGGCCGAGAAGATAGAGAGCGTTAACCCAACAAGGATGGAGCTCCTTAAGCTCAAGACCAAGGTGAAGCTTGCCGAGAAGGGGCATAACCTCCTGAAGGAGAAGCGCGACGCCCTGATCATGGAGTTCTTCGAGATCGTGGAGGAGGCCAAGGGAGCGAGGAAGAACGCCGAGAACAAGCTTAAAGAGGCCTATCGCGCCCTCACCATAGCGCAGGCTACCATGGGCTCGCTGAAGGTGGCGGAGGCCTCTCTTTCTGTGAAGCCCTCCACCAGCCTTGAGATCAAGTCAAGGAACATCATGGGGATACGTGTACCTGTCCTTGACATCCAGATGGAGGATAGAAACCTCCTCCAGCGTGGATACAGCATACGCGACACCTCGGCGCAGCTCGACGAGGCGGCCCATCTCTTTGAGGAGGCGCTCAGGCTTATCGCGGTTCAGGCAGAGGTGGAGATGACCATCCGCCTCCTTGTGGAGGAGATCGAGAAGACCAAGCGCAGGGTGAACGCCCTTGAGAACATCGTGCTCCCCCAGCTCGATGCCACGGTGAAATACATCAAGATGCGCCTTGACGAGATGGAGCGTGAGAACTTCTTCAAGCTCAAACGCATCAAGGCGCTCATGGAATGAAGAAATCAATAGATTTAAATCAGATGAGGGTATAGAAAATGCGAGGTGACGATCGATGGACAAAAGGAATCTGGCGCTTTTAGCTGTGGCTGTGGTCATTGCCGCCGCCATTTCATATCAGGTGGGTGTTTCAAGGTATCAGGGCCAGCTGGAGGCGAAGACCGAGAAGGTGGCCCAGCTGGAGAGAAGCCTCAGGGAGCTTAAGAGCCCGGCCACTCCGCCGCCCAAGGTCTCGGGCGCGGCCGAGGTGGTCCAGGGCGAGGATATAAACTGCCTCATATGCCATGATCTGGACCAGACCAAGTCCTTCCATGTGCCCCAGAGGATCATGAGGATCGATGAGCGCGATGGAAAGCGCAGAAGGGTCTGTGTGGACTGCCACGGCCCCAACGGCCCGCCATGGAGCGCCGATGAGCAGCAGACACCCCTTTCCATGGCCTACTATGACAACGAAAGCGGCATAATAGAGATCACAAGCGAGGTGCCCCACGGCATCCACAAGAGAAAGATCGACTCCGGCGTCGTCCAGTGCCAGACCTGCCACGGCACAGGCACAAAGATGGTGATACCGGCGCCAGACACATCAAAAGGCCATGTCCTTGTGTGCCAGAACTGCAAGTTCCATCCTGAGAACGGGAACTACATCACCATCCATGTGGAGCTCGCCGGTAAGAAGTGCACCACCTGCCACACAGGCGGCGTCATAGCGGTGCATCAGGAGAAGACAAAGACGCTGGGGCAGGTCTAGGAAGGGGGCCGCCTCCAGCAACCCTCCCCTTCAATATCTTATCTGGAAGTCCCTGTACTCTCCGGTGGGCTCTTCAAAGTCTATCTTGATCCCCTCCACCCTCGCGTAGGGAGGCCCGATCTTCATCAGGGATATCAGCCTCTCCACATCCTCCTTTTCGCCTTCAACAACGGCCTCAACCCTGCCGTCTGGAAGATTTCGCACCCAGCCCGATAGCCCGCGCTCCCTTGCAGCGTCCCGTGTATAGGCCCTGTAGAAGACCCCCTGAACCCTGCCTGACACATAGACATGAGCCCTTATGTTCATGCTCTTTTTTCATCCATCTTGGATACAATGGCCTCTGCCATCTCATAGGTGGAGGCTGAGCCGCCCAGGTCGTAGGTGACGGTCTTGCCTTCCTTCAGCACCTCTCTCACAGCATCCAGAACATCCCCGGCAGCCTCTCTTTCACCGAGGTGTCTCAGCATGAGCACCGAGGAGAGTATGGTTGCCGTGGGGTTCACCCTGTTCTTGCCTGCGTGCTTCGGCGCTGAGCCGTGAACAGGCTCAAAGACCGCGATGCCGTCGCCGATGTTCGCGCTGGGAGCAAGGCCCAAGCCCCCCACCAGGCCGGCGCAGAGATCGCTAAGTATGTCGCCGAAGAGATTGGTGGTCACGATCACATCAAACTGACCCGGGTTTTTCACAAGCTGCATGGCCATGTTGTCCACGATACGGTCCTCAAACTCAACATCCGGATAACCCTCTGCCACCTCCCGGGCCACCTCGAGGAAGAGGCCGCCTGTGGCCTTCAGGATGTTGGCCTTGTGCACGGCCGTGACCTTGCCTCTCCCTTCCTTCTTTGCATAGTCGAAGGCGAACCTGACGATACGCTCTGAACCCTCCCTTGTGATGAGGTTCACGCTCTCAGCCCTCGTCCGCCCATCATCTATCCTCTCGATCCCGCTGTACAGCCCTTCGGTGTTCTCCCTCACCACCACAAGGTCCACATCCTCATACCGGCTTGGCACGCCTTCAAAGGAGCGGGCTGGACGAAGATTCGCATAGAGCCCGAGCGCCTGGCGCAGCCCCACATTCACACTCCGAAAACCGGTGCCCACAGGAGTTGTCACAGGGCCTTTCAGCGCCACCTTGTTTTTTCGGATGGACTCAAGGGTCTCATCTGGGAGCGGTGAGCCGAAGCCTGCCATGGCCTCTTCTCCGGCAAGGACCTCCTCAAAATCGAAATCCAGTCCGGTGGCATCAAGGACATGGAGGGCGGCGTCAATGACCTCAGGGCCGATGCCATCCCCTGGTATGAGGGTGATCTTATATGTCATGTGAATTGGCTTACAACCC
>RFHW01000048.1 GCA_003695745.1 Methanobacteriota archaeon
AAGCATCTGAAAAGATGCGAGGTAAAGCAGAGGACACACAAAAACCTCCTTGTAATCACCATAACGCTCACAGCCGAGAGAAAGGTGCAGATACCACTCACAATACCAAACATCAAATACACAAGCCCGAGCCTGGCGTATGCGTAGAGTCCCCTCCTGATATATCTCACGCACTGTACTTACTCACCTTTTTTAAGTGCCTTGGTTTAGGATGTGGTTTCGGCCTGCTTCGAAGAAGTCCTGTTCCTGAAGCCACACTGTGTCCCTGCGATAATGCCCATGATAATGGCCTCCATCACAACCGCCCTTATATCGGGTTGAAGCGGGAGAGGGAATTCATCCCCAGTAGGGCTCTGCTGTCTCCAGATAGGCGTGGTGGGCTGCGATGGCGCCCTGTGCGAGGGCCACGATGATGAGCTCGAGGCTGCCTGTGCCGGCGACGATGTCTCCAACTGCATAGACCCCCTCTACGCTGGTTTTTTGCTTTGCGTCTGTTACTATCCTGCCCTCATAGTCGAGCTCAAGACCCAGGTCCTGGAATATCTCGTTGTTGGGCACCAGTCCGAAGGCAAGGACCACGGCATCTGCCCTGACCTCTGAGGCATTGCCCTCTTTGTCGATGAGCCTCACCGACTCCACCCTCTCCGATCCCATTATCTCCTGCACCCGGGTCTCCAGCCGCACATGGATCTTCTCTGAATCCAGCACCCGCTTCACATTGTGCTCAAGGGCCCTGAAGGAATCGCGCCGGTGCACAAGGATGACCTCTGAGGCCACGTCCTCAAGGGCAAGGGCCGCATCCACCGCCGTGTCGCCGCCGCCGGCCACAACCACCCGCTTCCCACTGAACTTCTGTGGGTCTGTGACATAGTAGTAGACGCCCCGGTCTCCCTGGTTGAGCTCTGCCTCGCCAAGGATGCCCACGACCCGGGGCCTCGATCCAGTGGCGATTATCACGGCCTTCCCGGTGTAGCTCCCCTCCTCGGTCTCCACCACCAGTTCACTGTTGATCCGAAGCACCCTTTCATTCCTCATCTCAACGCCATAGGCCCGTGCCTGCTCCACAAGGCCCTCTGCGATCTCAGCCGCCTTGATCCCCTCCGGATAGCCGGGGTAGTTAAGGACCGTCTTCTGGGGGTAGAGGTTTGTGAGAAGCCCTCCAAAAGACCCGCCCTCAAGGACCAGCGTCCTCATGCCCCGCAGACCAGAGAATATGGCGGCGCCCAGGCCCCCCGGCCCGCCGCCGACGATTATCACATCGTACTCTGGCTCAGCCATCCCCATTCCACAGCCTATTTGCTCTCAACCTCTTCGGCGCAGCGGGAGCAGCAGAAGACGTATTCCTTGCCTTCGATCGTCTTTTTCACGACCGCAAGATCACATCTGTCCTCCCCAGGGATCTTCATCCCGCAGTTGCTGCAGCAGATCATCCTTCTCCTCCTTTCTTTTCCAGATAGTCCTTGATGGCTGCGTGAAGGGCGTCGGCGGCAAGATTGGAGCAGTGCATCTTGATGGGCGGCAGACCCCCCAGCTCATCTGCCACATCCTGCTTGGTGATCTTCAACGCCTCCTCCAGGGTCTTGCCCTTGGCCATCTCCGTTATCATGCTTGAGGTGGCGATGGCGGCGCCGCATCCGAAGGTCTTGAACTTCACATCCTCAAGCCTGTCGCCGTTCACCTTGATATAGACCTCCATCAGATCCCCGCAGGTTGGGTTCCCAACCCTTCCGACCCCGTCGGCATCGGGCATATCACCCATGTTCCGGGGGTTCTGGAAGTGGTCCATCACCTTCTCGCTATAGGGTCCCATTCCAGCCATTCTATATCAGCTCTCCATCTTCGGGGCCAGCGGTGACATGGCCCTCAGCCTCTTTATGATACCTGGTAGATTATCGACCACATATTTAACGTCTTCCATGGTATTTGACCTTCCCAGGGTGAGCTGAAGGGAGCCGTGGGCCTCCTCGTGGGAGAGCCCTATGGCTGTGAGGCATTTGGAGGGCTCAAGGGTCTTGGAGGTGCATGCCGAGCCTGAAGCGGCCTGCACGCCTATCATGTCAAGGCTGAGTATGATGCTCTCGCCCTCGATGTAGCTGAAGCGGAAGTGGGCGTTGTTGGGCAAACGCTTCTTTGGATGGCCGTTGAGATAGGACTCTGGTATGGAGTCGAGAACCCCTTTTATCAGGGTGTCTCTGAGGCCGGTAAGCCTTTTGCCCTCCCGCTCCATCTCAGCCCCTGCGAGCTCTGCGGCCGCGCCCATGCCAGCTATGTTCGGCAGGTTCTCGGTGCCAGAGCGAAGGCCCCGCTCCTGTCCGCCGCCGTGTATCAGGGGCTCAAGCCTTATGCCGTCTCTCACATACAGGGCGCCTGTCCCTTTGGGGCCGTACATGTCATTTGAGGAGATGGTGAGGAGGTCGATCCTCTCTTTCTCCACATCAATGGGCACCTTGCCGCAGGCCGCTGTGGCGTCGCAGTGGAAGGGCACGCCGGCGTCACGGGCTATCCCGCCTATCTCCCTCACAGGCTCGATGGTGCCTATCTCGTTGTTGGCATACATCACCGAGATGAGGGCCGTCTTCTCTGACAGGGCCTCTTTCAACGCCTCAAGGTCCAGGAGGCCGTAGCTGTCCACCGGGACGGTTCTGATGGTGAAGCCCTGTTTCTGCAGATACCTGCATACATTCACCACCGAGATATGCTCTATCGCTGAGATGAGTATCTCCTTCTTGTCCTTGCTCCTTGCGGCCACGCCTTTTATGGCAAGGTTCGTTGCCTCGGTGGCGCCTGAGGTGAAGATGATGTTTCGCGGGGCCTTGGCGTTGACAAGCCCTGCCACCTGCTCCCTTGCCTTTGAAAGGGCCTCTGCCGCCTCCCTCCCGGCTGAATGGAGCGACGACGGGTTGCCGTAGACCTCGCTGAAATAGGGCTCCATGGCCTCTTTGACCCTTGGGTCCACAGGCGTGGAGCCTGCATAGTCCATGTATATCCTTTTCACCTGTCCCCTCCTGTTTCACCCTTCCTTCTTCCTGATGAGGAACCTGATCTCGCTGCCCTCTTTGGTGATCTCAAGGAGCTCGTGGCCGAGGCGCTTCACAAGCCGGGGGATATCCTCCTCTGAGCCCGGGTCGTCGGCCAGGACCTCAAGGACCTCGCCGGGCTTGAGCTCGTCAAGGGCCTGCCTGGTCTTGAAGATGGGCTCAGGGCAGTAGAGGCCCACACAGTCCACTGTCTCATCTGGGTTTATGATGGCCATGAAGAGCCATTTCAGCAGAGCTAGTATTTATTGTTTTTTGACGAACTCTGTCTTTGGGGCGCCGCAGCCCGGGCATGTGGCCGGCCTGCATCTCACATTGCCTGTCTCATGGCCGCATTTAGAGCACTTCCACTCAGCCATTCTATCATCACCTCTCCTAGAGCTTCTCCAGGAAACCTTTCAAGCCTGCCTTGTGCCTTGCCTCGTCCCGTGAGGCCCGCTCAAAGAGGGCGGCCGCCGCCTCGTTGCCTTCCTTCCTGGCCACTTCAGCTGCGTTTGCCTTTGCCTTCTCTGCCCCGCCCTCGCCTGTGGCCATCTTCTCAAGGTTGGACTTGGTGTCGCCGATCTTGCCGAGGAGCGTTGCGAACTCTGCCGCATGCCAGGCCTCGTCCATGGCCACCTGCCGCAGGTAGAGGGCGATGTCAGGATGCCCCTCCTCCTCGGCGCGCTTGGACATGGCGAGATAGAGCCCGACCTCGGCTGTCTCGCCCCTGAAGTTCATCTCCATGTTCTCTTCTGTCTCTCCCATATCTCTATTCACCTCCTGTGATCTCTATCTCCTTAGTCCCTTCCCAGAGGCCGTGGAGGTTGCATCTCTCCAGGGCCCTTAGGGTGGATCTCCGGTGCTTCCCGGCTTTCACCAGTGTCACTGTGGCCTCTGCCCGTGTGAAGGCCGGTGTGAGGAGCACCTTTGCGAGGAAGTTTGAGCCTGAGTAGAGGTCTATCCACTGGATGTGGTGCCCTTCCTCCATGACATGAGGTACCTCCCCGACCCTGACGGTCACCTTGAAGGGCTCTCCAGCCTTCACCACCTCTGGGCAGTCTATCACCGGTATGTGCTTTTTCTCCATCTCGCTCAGGTTCTGTGGGTCTGCCGGCCTGTTCAGCCCGCAGAAGAGTCCTTTCTCAGCCATAGCGTCTACCTCAGGGTCATCACGTATTCGGCCACCTCTTCGATCTCCTCGCCTGAGAGGGCGTCTTTGAAGGATGGCATCTGCTCTCCTCCATCTGTCACCTGAGAGATTATCTGGGCCTTGCTCAGCGTGGAGGCTGTCAGGTCTGCTGCGCCTGTGCCCTGGACGCCTTTGCCGTCAGGGCCGTGGCACATCCGGCAGTTTGCATCGTATATGGCCTTTCCCTTCTGCCCGGTCATCCCTGATGTGGGCTGTGTCCCTGTTGCCATCTCCTCGCCTTTCTCTGCCCCTCCGAGGCAGCCGGCTGTGACCAGCAAGAATATTATCCCCAGTGTGTACAAACGTCTCATTTTCAAACCTCCGTTTATTTTGTTCGTTATAATATGAACATTTAGTCCCTTATAAAATTTACGGTCTCCTTCATGGGAAGAGCAGCGCAAAGAGGAAGACAAGGCAGAGGTATGCGATGAATGCGTTGGTGTGGCTGGAGAGGACCCTACCTTTCAGCAGCACATCAAGGGGCACCTGAGAGGAGGGCCTCCCAAGGAGCTATCCTTCCGGAGGGCACGGGCCGATGCCTCGTCCGCTCCATGAGGGCATCCGTCTCCCTGTCTATGTAGGCGGTGATCATGTTGGTGCCAGAAGAGGCCATCACACCCACCGCTGCGAGAGCTAAAAGACCTTCAAAGGTGCCGCCTTCTTCGATAACATAGGCAGCGAGGCCCACTGCCACAAAGAGGGCCACCATCCTGGGCTTTGAGAGCTCGTAGAAGGCTTGCAGGCGGGCTTGCATGATAAATAGGGTGGACATAACATTTATATATAAGTTTCGTATAAATACGAACAAAAGGAGAGGCAAGGACCATGACGGGTGCGGAGGAGTTCGAGCCAAAAGGTGCTCTTACATTCACCCTGCTCTTCGCAGCGGCGCTGCTCATCCTATGGTTCGCCATGTACGCGCTCCTTCAGTCATGGCTCTGGTTCATAGGGATCCTCATCTTCCCCTACCTCACGGCCATAGCAGGCGTCGTGGGCGCAACACCCATGGGAACCGCCCCTTAAAGAATCAGTGCTTGCATGAAAAAAAGCGATTTTGAGCTGTACGCCACAAAGAACACGGTGGTTGTTGTCAAGGGCAAGGTCAAGCGCCAGATACTGCGCCTCCTACAGGAGAGGAGCCTTGGCTTCGACGAGATAGTGGAGGCCACCCACAAGGCCAAGTCCACCATATCCAAACACCTGCAGGAGCTTGAGGAAGAAGGGCTTATAGCCTCCTTTGAGGACAGGGCGGACAGGCGCAAGAAACACTATGCCCTGAAGAGCAGGCTCGTTGGCATAAGCGCAGAGGGCTCTCCAAGCTTTGACAGAAAGACCATTGAGGACGTGGCCAGCGCCCTTGGAGACCCGGCGGCCTTCATAAACGCTGTGATGCGCTCCATCAGATACAAGTTCGACTCCCTCGGGATGGATGTGGCGCCCACGCTCTATCAGCTGGGGACAGAGATAGGCACGGTCATCGCCAGGGATATGAGGGCCAGCGACCTGAAGGGCGTAATAGAGGAGGTGAAGCGCTTCTGGGAGAGCCATGACCTTGGCAACGTGGAGGTCCTGTCGGAAAAGCCCCTCACCTTCATCGTGACGAACTGCTACGAGTGCTCTGACATGCCGAATGTGGGGAGGACGCTCTGCGCCTTCGACGAGGGCATAGTAAGCGCCATCCTGCAGAGGCGGCTTGGCCAGCCCTACAGGGCGAAGGAGATAGAGTGCGCTGGCACAGGCCACGACCACTGCAAGTTCCTGGTCACACCCAGATAAAGGGAGCCCGGTCCACCTGTGAGCGGAGTGGGTGCAAAAGCCCTTAAATACCATGGGGCTGCAGAGATTCATATCATGCCCGCAAAAGAGCCTCCCACAGCGGCCCGTTACTTCTATTTCCACGTTGAGAACAGCGAGGAGATAAAGAGGCTGTGGAAGACCCTTGGCGAGAGGAGCGGCGTGGAGGTCAAGCCTGAAGACACCTCCAAGATCGTAAAAGAGGCCTTTCAAAGCCACGGCACCACAAGGATAGCGGGCGCCCGGGGCAGGGATGTGGAGCTCTCCATCCTCCTTTACAGGAACATCGTCATCCTCTCCGCCTTCTTTTACTCCTCTGAAGGATACAGGAAGCTCCAGGAGAGGGTCGCACAAAAGGAGCTCCCTGGAACCGATGTCTCCATAGGCGGGGCGACGGTGAGGATCGTGAAGGGGAAAGAGGCTGCCTCGGAGATCAAGGAGGTGGGCAGGGGCTACGGCCAGATCGAGACAGCTCTGGGACAGCTCTACCAGTTCGAGGAGGAGCCCGGACACAAGGACCACCTTTATCTCCTGCAGCTGAAGGCCCGGCCAGAGGAGCTGGAGCACTTCCTCACACTTCACTTCCCAGTCTTCGACTTCTCCATACACAAGCTCCATATGGAGCGCGACTACTTCAGGAACCAGCGCAAGTGGATTGTCAAGGAGAAGGCGGAGATCGACAAGACCATCGGCGACATCCTCCACAAAAGGATCGTGGGCGAGACCCTGAACCCCCAGTTCATAGAGGCCCTTGAAAAGGAGATAGATATCCTCTCCACAAAATACGCCATTCTTGTGAACGACGGCCATCTCATAAGGAAGGCGAGAACGGTGCTTGAGAGAGACACCCTTGAGGTGCACAGGAACCTGGAGGGCTTCGGCCGCTCTCCGGAGGGAGGGCTCTCCATACTCAGGGAGACAGAAGGGCTCATAAAGACGCTGAAAGAGGACGAGACCTCCATCAGCTACGCCATCAAGAACACCAAGACCGCCATCGACACGGTGCGCACCAACGTGGACCTCCTCAGGAGCAGGGAGAACATCCTCCTCCAGGAGAAAGGCGTCTCCTATCAGGTGGCGGCGGCAGTCCTTGAGTTCATCATCATCTTCTACTACAGCATCGCCTCATGGGAGCATCTCATTGGCGCCCACCGCATGGAGCTCATACCCCCTACGCTCAGGTTTATCTCGATCTTCCTCTTCACCACCCTCGCCGTTGTGCTCACACACTATGTGGGCGAAAGCTACCGCGAAGGCTGGAAACTGAACAACGGGATGATAATCACAGGGGCGCTCCTGCTGGCCGCATTCATCTACATCACGTACCTCTCAATCCAGACAGGAAGGCTACCTGTTGAGGTCGCTCATTAACCTGACAGCCGCAAGCCTCTCCCGAAGCACCTTCTCATGATGCTCCTCATCCCGCGCCAGCTGCTCCAGCGCCGCCCTCGTCTCAGGATCAGGGGCGTCCTTTGCAAGCTCCAGATACTTCTCCCGATCCTTCCTTTCGGATTCAATGGCCTCTGTAAGTATCTCCACGATGTCCATTCCTCTAGTCCCTCATAAGCCGAAGGGCTGTAAGCCTCTCTGACAGCGTCTTCTCATGACCCTCCTCTTCCTGCGCCAGCTCCCGAAAAAGAGCCCTCATCTCAGGCGTCTCAGCCTTTTCAGAGAGTCGGCTGAACCTCTCTTTCATGTGCCTTTCCACTTTAATGATCTCCTCAAGGGTCTCGATCATCTCATCGCTCATAGCCGAATAATAACACCACAGGGTTATAAAAAACCTTTCCTTCCACCCTTTTCCGCTCGCCCTAATCCCATTCTGGGATGTACGTGCTCACGCAAAAGCGTGGGCGGAAAAATGCGGCCCAAAAATACAAGAGACAAAAGCGCAGCCGGAAAAACAGGAGATCTCAGCAGAGCTGAAATCGGGTTTAGGGGGTCTTATTAGCTTTGCTAATATTATCCGTGTGCCGGATAAGGGAAAAAAAAAAAAAAAAGGGGGATTGCAATGGGTCCGACGGGATTTGAACCCGCGACGCAGGAGGCTGCCGCCTCCTAGCGTTCTACCTCCGCTCCATTCTTCTTCCAGTCGAATGGAGATTCGACCAGTTGGGAGAATCGGGTTTTTGGGGTTCATTATAAGCTCTTGCTCATATCTATCCGTGTGACTGATAAGGGACCTCTTTCCCTTCGCCCTAATTTTTACAAATTACGTGCTCAGGCAAAAATCTGGACCAAAAAAAGGGATTTGGAGATTCGACTGACAGGGAGAATCGGGTTTAGGGGGTCCGCAAAGACCCCTTTACAAAAAGGGGGATTGCAATGGGTCCGACGGGATTTGAACCCGCGACAGCCGGCTTAAAAGGCCGGTACTCTAGCCAGACTGAGCTACGGACCCCTAGAGGGGATTTCGATGTTGGTCTTTTCCCCTCAGGTGGCTTATATATTTTAGTGCTAATTTGGGAGACTGTGCTCGGAGGATGGTTTTAGTCTTTTTTGTGGCCTTCAGCTTGTCCTCTCAAGATCTTAGGGTTATCTGCAAGGCCCTCAGGCTCTTTCATGCCTCTGCCTTTTCCTCTGGCTGCTGGGGTGTGATCTTGCCGGGCGGTCCGAGCTCTTTGAGCTTCTCCGCCATCTCGATAACCACCTGCTGGAACTTGGCGCCTTCTGAGGCGCTGATCCACTCGAGCCTGAAGCGCTCCGGCTCTATGCCCCTTTCCTCCATCCAC
>RFHW01000049.1 GCA_003695745.1 Methanobacteriota archaeon
GACAAGCTCTACAAGCTGCAGCTCAACGTGGGCGGCAAATCAAAGCAGATCGTCGCAGGTGTTGCGAAGCAGTACACGCCAGAGGAGCTTGTGGGCAGGAAGATCGCTGTCATAGACAACCTTGAGCCTGCGGTGATACGGGGCGAGAGGAGCGAGGGCATGTTGCTCGCTGCTCTCGACGGCGAGGTCATCTCTCTGCTCACGCCTGACAAGGACGTCTCGCCCGGCTCCAAGGTGATGTGAGAGGCAGCGCAGACACATGTCCATGAGGCTCGGTGACCTGACCTGGAAGGAAGTGGAGGAGTACCTCAAGCGCCGGAAAGATGTCATCTTGCCCTTCGGCTCTGTGGAGGAGCACGGACCTCATCTCCCGCTCTCCACAGACGGCGACATAGCTAACTCTGTTGCGGAGGAGCTCTCGAGGAGAAAGGGCGTGCTCGTGGCGCCTGTCGTCTGGTACGGAGTGTGCAACACCACGCGCGCCTATCCCGGCACGATCACAGCCGGCTTCGACAGCTTCAAGGCATACGTCGCAGACCTGCTGAGGAGCCTCAAGGATTCTGGCTTTGAGAAGGTTTATGTCGTCTCAGGGCACCTCGGCGGCTCCCACGTCTGTGCCATAACAGAGGCAGCGCGAAGCGTGGAGCTCGATGTGCTTTTCCTCGACCTCAGAGCTGTAAAAAGCGATGACATCCTTGAAACACAGCCTTTCCACGCCTGCGAGGCCGAGACCTCGCTCATGCTCCACCTCCACCCCGACAAGGTAGATATGTCAAAGGCCGTGGACGAGAAAATCGAGCTCGAGGAGTTCTCAATGACAGCCTCGGTCAAGCTCACAGAAAGCGGTGTCTGGGGCACACCCACAAAGGCCACCAAGGAAAAGGGCAAACTGCTTTTTGAGAGGATCGTTGCGAGCTTTGAAAAGGCGATAAAATGACCTGTGTCGGAGAAGAAAGAATATGACTGAAATATCCGTGGTGGTTGGCTGACATCTGCGAGGAAGAAAGCAATCGTCGTATCGCTGTATATCTGGGCACCTATAGTAATTGGGTCATTTATTCTCTTGAGATTTTATTCTTCAGGTTTTTCAGATGGATATTCGCCCTTTTTGTTGAATACCGATAAAATCTATCTGTTTTGGTATTTTTCAGGTTCGGTTACACTTGGTTTCTTTGTCTATTTATGGGCCGTTTATACTGGCCGCAGGTCGACGCTGTGGGGTTGTGGCATCTCCTTGATGTGGTATCTCGTGCTTGATGGATTCGGACTCGCCTGGGAGTTTTTGTTCCTGCCCTCAATGATTGTTCCGGTACTAATCTCATATGTATATCATAAAAGTGGAGCTGTTAATTTCACATTGGACGGGTACATTGTTTCGGCCTTCTTCGGTATTGCGGCCGTCTTTCAGGGGATTTTAATTGGATATATTTTTGCCATTGCAGGCATCAGCGGTTATGTGCCTTATTGAAAATTAATCGATTATTCCCTCCACCCTTCCTCTCCGATAAGTGGCACGAAGACGCATCCTCCGAGGTTTTCTTTAGTTGTTGTGCCGTCGTCGTGTTTTGTGATCCTGAGGAGGTCCTGAGCCCATCTGGAGCCCACCGGTATGAGGAGCTTCCCACCAGCTTTGAGCTGCTCCACAAGGGGCTTGGGGATGTCTGGCGCTGCTGCGGTGACGATGATGCGGTCATAGGGCGCTTCAGGCGGGTAGCCTAGTGTGCCGTCCCCCACGATTACCACCACCTTGTCGCACCCCGCCCTTGCAAGGTTTCTTTTCGCCTCCTCGGCAAGCTCAGGGAGGCGCTCCACAGAATACACCCTCTGCTTTGTGATCTTCGATGTAACACAGGCATGGTATCCTGAGCCTGCGCCGATCTCAAGGACCTTCTGCCCAGCGTGGAGGTCCGCCTTTTCGCACATGATGGCCACCATATGGGGGGCTGAGATGGTCTGGTCATGGCCGATGGGGAGGGGTGAGTCGTCGTAGGCGAAGCGCTCCATCCCGCGGGGGAGGAAGAAGTCCCTGTCAACTGCGCGCATCGCCTCTATCACAGAGGGGGATTTAAGATATCCCAATGAGATCAGCCTTTCAATGAGGGCCTCCTTTTTTTCCATGGTCCCCTCCTCTCAGGCTACGCCTTTTGTTTCTCCTTCATCTTCTGCAGAACCTCCTCCAGGGCGCCTAGCTCCTCTCCGAACCCGGCCCAGTCGCCTGCTTTCAACGCCTCCATGGCGTTGTTATAGTGTTGAAGGGCAAGAGTGGGGAGGTCCTCTGTAGGCCCGGTGGTAGGCGCGGTCTCCGTTGCCGGTGCCGCTGTCTCGCCGAAGATGGCTGCCAGGGCCTCGTCCAGGGTCTCCTCCATGACGATGTCGTCCCCGTATGCCACGATCACCCTTTTAAGCTCCGGGAGCCGGCTCTGCTCTGCAAGGAGATAGAGGGGCTCCACATAGAGGATGGAGTTCTCCACAGGTATGACCAGGAGGTTGCCCCGTATCACCCTTGAGCCCACCTGCCCCCAGAGTGTGAGCTGCTCTGAGATCCTCTCGTCCTGATCTATGCGCGCCTCCACCTGCGCAGGGCCGAATATAAGCTCCTGCTTCGGGAATTTGAATACACCCAGCTCGCCATAGTGCCCGGGGTCTGAGCGGGCGTACATCCATGCGATCATGTTGTCCTTGTTCCGTGGTGTGAAGGGCTGCATGAGCAGGAACTCCTCTTTCTCCTCGCCGGGGAGCTTCATAATGATGTAATAGGGCTCCATGGGGATGCGCTGGTTCTCATAGAGCTCGTTGGGGATGTTCCACATGTCCTCGAGGTTGTAGAAGACAACGGGGTCTGTCATATGGTATTTTGCATAGACCGCTGCCTGGATGGTGAACATGTCCTCAGGGTATCTGAGGTGGCGCTTCAGGTCCTCCGGCATCTCGCTATATGGTCTGAAAAGACCAGGGAATATCCCTGCATAGGTGTTGATGATGGGGTCCCTTTCATCTACGATGTAGAAGTCTGTCTCCCCTGTGTAGGCGTCCACCACCACCTTGACGGGGTTACGGATGTAGTTTATGCCTGAGTATGGTGTTGAGTAGGGGTATCTTGCAGTTGTTGTGTAGCCGTCTATTATCCAGTAGAGCCTGCCGCCTGAGACCACGAGGTAGGGGTCCCTGTCATAGGCGAGGAAGGGCGCTATGGTGCTTGTAAGGGTCTTTATGTTCCTGTTGAAGAGTATCCTGCTCTCATCTGTTATGTCCTCTGAGAGGATGATCTTGGGCGTGCCGAAGCGGATGGCCATGGCGAGCTTTCGCACATAGCTGTTGAGCTGGACGCCGGAGTCCGCCTCATATGTTGTGTACTGGTTCTCGTTCCCCCGGGGGTAGTCGAACTCCCTCTGCCGTGTCTTTACAATGACATAGTTGTCTGTGCGCTCGCCGAAGTAGATTTCGGGGCGCTCTATCTTGAAGCTCTGGCTTTCAGGCGGGATGTCCTTGATGAGCAGCTCCGGCAGGCCCTGTTTGCCGATGGTGTTCACCGGGCTTGCAACGACGCCGTAGCCGTGGGTGTAGACGAGGTGCTCGTTTATCCAGTTGCGGGCGCTCTCTGAGAGCTGGGATGTATCGATCTCGCGCGCCGAGAGCATTACCTCCACATACTCGCCGTCGAGGTCGTATCTGTCCACGTCCACGTCGTTGAACTCGTAGTAGAGCCGTATCTCCTGTATCTGCTTGTACGTGTCCTTGAGGGGCCGCGGGTCCCAGAGCCGTATGTTCCTGATGGTGGGGGCGTTTTTGTCAAGGTCCTCTGCGGTGAGGTTTGCGCTGACCTCAAAGGGCTGGTCGTCCACCTTTTCGAGGTTGAAGGCCTTGACTGTGTGCTCGATGTTGTTTTTGATGTAGGGTGTCTCAAGGCTGATCTCGTTTGGCCGCACCCGGTATTCCTGCACGATGCCGGCGTAAAAGCCCAGGCCGAGGGTGTGAACAGCGATGAGGATGACCACGAATCCGGCAGGGATCCAGGGCCGCTTTATCCATATGGTGAGCACCATGGAGATGGCGGTCAGGGTGGAGAGCGCGGCAAGGAGCCCTAACGCCGGGAGTGTGACCGTCAGGTCTGTGTAGCCTGGGCCGAAGAAGGTGTCTGAGCGCGACGAGAGCAGGAGATTATATGCCTGTAGCCGGTAGCTCGCTGCCATGAGTATGAAGAAGGCTGCGAGAAGCAGGAGGAGGTGGGCCTTGGCCCATGATGTGAATTTCGGGATCTCGAACCTGATGTCTGAGAAGGTCATGTCAAAGAGTATGGACTTGCTCTTCAGGAGATAGACGAGCAGGGTGATTGCGCCTATGAATACAAGCATGAGGAAGGCCGCCCGCAGCGCTGTTTCGTAGAAGGGGAGGTCAAAGACATAGAAGGCCGCGTCTCTTCCGAAGACCGGGTCCGAGATGCCGAAGGGGGTTTTGTTGAGGTATCGGAGCACCTCCTCCCATGAGCCTGAGAGGGCTATTCCGAAGAGGACTGATGCGGCTGCTATTATCCCGAGGATGATGGTGCTCAGGTCCTCTGGCAGGATGACCTCGGCCTCATCGTCTCTGGTCCTTGAAACTGCGTAGGAGCGGCTTGCGGCGGTGGCGTTGATGTAGGCGAAGACAAAGAAGATGGCGGCGGCACCTATTGCAAGGGCTGCCTTTGTTTTGAGGATGGTCAGGAAGACCCCGCCGTATCCCATGGACTGGAACCAGAGGTAGTCGGTGTAGAGCCCGATGCCTGCTGTGAATGCCATGATCAGGATCAGGAGGAGTGCGATCTGAAGCTTTGTCCAGTTGCCGGCCATAGGTCCTTCTTTTGCCTGCAGGGTATATATTGTTTCACTTGCCTGGTCTGTTGTTGGTGGGCAGGCGTATATTACTAATAGTAATAAAATATACCATAAACTATAAATAGGAAGAATATTTTTCTACTCTTGCCCGGCCCGATCGGGCATACAATATTATATGTAAAGGTCAAATCTTGATGGAGTGATGCAAAATGGGACTCTCCCTGAACGAGATCAAAAGATACAGCCGCCAGCTCGTGCTCCCTGACATGGGGGCCCGCGAGCAGAACAGGCTGAAAAACGCGAAGGTAGCTGTGACAGGTGCCGGCGGCCTGGGCTGCCCGGTCTCCACATACCTCACCCTCGCCGGGGTGGGGCAGATAGACATATTCGACATGGACAAGGTAGAGCTCTCCAACTTCAACCGCCAGTTCCTCTACACGCCTGAGGACATTGGGCGGCCCAAGGTGGAGGTTGCGGCCGAGCGCCTCAGGGCCGTGAACCCTGAGATCGAGGTGAACGCCATAGACACTGTCATCAACTATGACAACGCCTTCGACCTCCTCAAAGGCTACGACGCGGTTGTGGACGGCACAGACAACTTCCCGGTGCGCTATGCCGTAAACGACGCCTGCGTCGTCAACAGGATCCCCCTCTTCCACGGCGCGGTGCTCATGTACGAGGGGCGGGTGACGACCATCATCCCCGGCGAGACGGCCTGCTACCGCTGCGCCTTCCCTGAGCCGCCGCCGGCAGGCTCGGTGCCCACCTGCAGGGAGGCAGGCGTCTTCGGCGCCATGACAGGCATCGTGGGCAGCATCCAGTCGCTGGAGGCGATACGCTATCTCGCAGGCCTTGAGCCAAGCCTCAAGAACACGCTGCTCATCATAAACGCTGACTACAGCATCTACGACAGGATCAAGCTCCGGCGCCGCGAGGGATGCAGCGCCTGCGGAGAAACCTTTATCCCCAGGCCCGTGGACTACAGCTGTGAGGTGCCAGAAGGATGACCGAGGACGAGACACTGGACCTGTGCGGCGAGAAATGCCCTGACACATTCGTCTATTCGAAGATCAAGCTCGAGGAGCTGGCCTACAGCGGCGGCGGCGTGCTGAAGATCATCGTGGACTACCCGCCGGCGGCAGAGAACATACCCCGGTCCCTGCGGACTGAAAAGATAAAATACGAGGTCCTTGAGGTCCGGCCTGTGGGCGACAGGTTCGAGCTCCTTGTCAGGGCGCCGGCGGTCAAGGAATAAAAAGAGGACAATGGAAACAGAATCAAGCATCAGATCCCACATAGGGAGCAAAGACCATCTTGTGGGCGTGAAGTTCCTCAAAGAGGAGCCCGCCCCAGATGAAAGGTTCCCCAGGCCTAAGAAGCCTGTCATGTTCTGCCAGGCCGTGAAGGAGGCGGCAGCAGGCAAGGGGTTCACCATGACCCTTGACGACGAGGCATGTCCCTCGGCCATGGTGGCCCTCGGATATGAGGAGCCCCTCTACGTGGATGTGCAGCCCCGGGTGAGCCCGGCCGAGGTCAAGGCGGTGCAGATAGGCCCCTATGAGGAGCTGGAAGAACCCGATGTCGGGCTTCTCATCCTGAGCCCAAGGCAGACCATGGAGCTCTCAGC